>CANLCU010000005.1 GCA_947489135.1 Micrococcales bacterium | reverse complement strand
TAAGTACTACGCCACTATCCCAGCTTCCTACTTGAGCGGTAAGGGTGCTATTTACTCTTGCTGTTCCAACAATCTTTGGATCAGGAGTCTTAACTAGTTCCCCAATGCCAACCTTCAGAGCTGATGAAGTAGTTGATGTGGTGTTATAGCCAGCTCGAGTAAGAGTCACTTTTCCTGAAACAGATGTTTTGTAATCTGCTGACTGAAGTGTGTAGATAGATTTAGTAGCTCCTGAAATTACCTTGCCATTACGTAACCATTGATAAGAAGCTGTAGTGGAAGCAGGAACTGTTGTGTTGATAGTTAGACGGCTACCTGTCTTGGCTGTTCCGCTCACTGTGATGGAAGGCTTATTTATTACGCCACCCAGAACCATCTTTGCAGTGCTTGTCGTTACTGCAACGGGGAAACCTTCTTGAGTAACTGTTGTTTGAAGAGTTATTGACTTCTGATACTCGCTAGGAGTTGGTGTGTAGGTTGAGCCAATAGCTCCTGGGATTGTTTTGCCATCAGCAAGCCATTTATAGACAACCGTTGCTGATGACTCTGCTAGTGGGCCACCAACTAGAGGAACACCTACTCTTGCCTCACCAGTTAGGGATGCTGCAGCAAGAGCCGGTCTAATTACAAGAATTGGAACTGATGAGATGGTGGCAGAAGGCTTTGCAGGTTTGGTAGCAAGTATTTTGAAAGACACTAGAGCACCAGCATCAGCTGAAGTTGTTACATATGTTGTGCCGGTTGCATTAGGAATAGCCACCGAGTTTCTCAACCACTGGTAATTCAGGGTTGCTGTGTAATCCCAATTAACTACTGTTGCTGTCAGAGTGCTGCCGACAGTATTAGCTCCAGCAACACTTATCTCAGGAGCTTCTGGGTTAAGAGTGTTTAGGAAAGCTGTTAGCGAAGCAGTGCGCTGTGGAAAGAATTGATCTAACCAGTTTTGCCAGAAGATAGCAGAACCAACATTTGGGTTAGATCTGAAGTCATTAGCGATGTAGGCATTGTTGATGACAGAAGCAACTTTGTTCTTGAACTCAGGAATACCTAGGGTAGCTACTTTGTCTTTGACAGCCACCTGAGCTTTGATGAGAAGCTTCTTGCAAGGATCGTAGGCAACACACTTTCGAAGCATCACACTTCGTTCTTGGTTACCAAAGCTTCTATAGGCAGGACCTCTACCTAGCCAATCAAGCTGAGCATCTGCTTCCATAGGGAAAGTTCCATCTTGCCCCCAAGGAATGATCTTTAGTTTTCCTGTGTCATCAAAGACGATGTAGTAGTTGTTCTGAACAACATCTGTATAGCCATCCCAGTTCGATGTGTAGATGTCTGTAGCCATTAGGTTGATAACCGATGTCATGTCGGCAATCTTGTTCACTTCGGTCCACCAGGTAGCACCATTGAGAACTGAAACTGCAACAGCTGCATTTAGATCTGTTCTATTGGTATCCCCGTAGTTAGTGTCATAACAATCATCCTGATTGTATGTAAGGTCTGCTAAATAACAGTTAGAGCTATACACATGTACAGGGTTCAACCATCTCTTGAGCATCTGACCATCAATGGATTCAACATTCATATACAGACCAAAGTCTGCGTTGTTCACTGTGACCCAAGAGTAGGTAGTTCTAGGAGCAACTAAACCCATGGCTCTATAGATACGGTAAGAAGTATCTTCTCTAATGAATGATGGGTCTTGAAGCATGCTGTTTAGAGTCATGCGAGTAAGTCCAAGAAACTTCTGACCAGGCACAAAAGCATCAAACTTCAGTTTCATAGGAGCTTTGTCGTAGTTGTTGATAGGTCTTCGAGTAGCTTGACCCTTTAGTCGAACACCAATGTTATTAAGGGTAGTAACAACACCATCGGCTGTTGTGATCTTTACATTGGCAGTTCGATAAATGCTGGAATTCGTATCAGCATTAAGAGCATCAATAGTTGTCTGAGGCATTGTTAGATCAACATTAGAAACCACAACCGGGTTATAGAACACAGCGGCTGTATCTGTGCCCTCGTTATAGATGGTTGTGCTGATGCCTGATACAGGTTGAGCTGCACTTGCTGTCTGAGTAGGGATAAGCGCGAAAGCGAAAACGAGAAGCGTTGAAAGCAGAGGCTTTCTAATACTGTTTCGCATATCTCGTCCTTAATTAGCGGAGAGATATCAGTCTATTTTGACTTGAGTAGGTTGGCTACCGAGCTACGTTTGATTAGGTTAGCTGGCAGAACAATCTCTTTGGGCTTGGTGTTACCTTCAATGGCTTCAACCAGTTCAGTAACAGCGATGTGTCCTAGTTCTTCAACTGGTCTAGCAACGACAGTTATACCTGGAACCATGGCAGCAGCCCAAGGGCTATCGTCAAAGCTAACTACAGAAAGTTCCTTACCAATAGTTAGCCCTCTGTCTCCAGCAACTTTCAAAACAGCTAAAAGCATGTCGTTGTTTGAGGTAAAGATGATGGTTGGAGCTTTAGGGGAGTCAAGTAGTTTTTCAACAGCTGCTTCAGCAATTTCTTGCTTATCTTCGCTATAGATCCATAGAGCAGATGCTTTTGCTTTAGTAACACCTTTAGCAAAACCATCAACACGTTCTTGAACAGAGGTAATAGGTATTTCAGGTTCTTCACTAGTGAAGCCTGTTGTTCCAGGAACCGCAATAAGGAAACCAAGTTTCTTATGGCCATTTTCAGCTGCATATGCAACTGCTTCTTCAGCTGCTACCTCATCACCGGTTGTAACAGTAGTGAAGCGAGGAATGTCTAATCTTCTGTCAATGATGACAACTGGTTTGCCACCAATCTTCTTAGGAGTTAGATGAGAGTGCTTTGTCTTTGATGCAGGCACAAGAATAATTCCATCTACCTGGTTAGAAAGCATTGTTTCAACAGCAACTCTTTCAACTGCAACATCTTCATCGCTGTGTTGGATCAAAACTCTGAAGCCAAGTTCTTTAGCTCTATCAATAATTGATTTAGTAGCTCTATCGAAGAATGCATTAGTGAAATCAGAGATCACAACAAGACCTATGGTCTTAGTTTTACCAGCACGCATTGCAACTGCGAGAGCATTAGGGCGGTAGCCAAGGCTGTCAGCGACAGCCCTTACGTGATCTACTGTTTCTTTGCTGATGCGACCGTAGCCTGAGAGAGCTCTAGACACTGTTGCTCTGGAAACCCCAGAAGCAGCAGCGACATCGTTGATGGTCGTGCTCTTGTTCGCAGTCATGTTTTTACCTTACCTATCGAACTCTCCGGCTTCGTCACCAAACCGTTACCTAAATAAGTTGTTATTCAAATTCACTTACTGGGATGATAATACTACGGAATGCGAGAACCTTCTCGCAATTCTCGCAAATAACAAGGAGAAATTATGAACAAGCGCATTTTGAAGGTTAGCTTCGCTGCCCTAACCGCAGCTGCTCTAACCCTCGGTATCACAGGTTGTGCTCCTGAAAAGAAGCTAACAATCGCATTCGTAATGGGTGCAGAATCAGATCCATTCTTCCAGGCAATGAAGGTCGGAGCAGAAGCTGAAGCTTTGGCTCAGGGCGTTGACCTTGTATGGCAGGGAGACCCATCAGCTTACGACGTGGCAACTCAGGTTCCAATCGTAGACAACGTACTAGCACAGTCTCCTGACGGTCTAGTTCTTATCCCAACTGACCCAACTGGTCTCCAGGCATCAGCTGACAAGGCTGTAGCTGCAGGTATCGCAGTTGCTCTAGTTGACACAACAATCAACGACACCACAAACGCAGTTATCACCATCACTGGTGACAATGGCGATGGTGGAGCAAAGGCTGCTGACGCAATTGCTGCTGCAATCGGTTACGAAGATGGTAAGACATACAAGGTTGTTATCGGCCTAACATCGGCTACTGCAACCACTAACGTTGGTCGCCAGGTTGGTTTCGAAGAGCGCGTAGCTTCAACCTACCCAGGTATCCAGATCGTTGACGTTGCTTACTCAGCTGCTAACCCACAGACAGCTAACAGCAACGTAAACAACTGGTTGACAAAGTACCCAGACCTAGCAGGTATCTTCGCTATTGATGGAACTAACGCTTCAGGTGCAGCTGCTGCACTTCAGGCTAAGGGTCTAACAGGCAAGATTGCTCTAGTTGGTTACGATGCATACCCTGCAAACGTTGAACTGATCAAGTCAGGTGTATTCACTGCACTTATTGCTCAGGACCCAGCTGCAGAAGCACGTCTAGCTATCAAGACTCTTGTTGAGTACATCAAGAACGGAACTACTCCATCTGTCAAGGATGTTGTTATTCCTAACGTAACTCTTGATGCAAACACATCAGATGCAGACTTCGCTAAATACACTTACGTTGCTAAGTAAATAAAGCGGATTCGACTCCTCGATAAATAAAGGACACACAAATTGAGCAACAGCAAGCAAGTCGAAGTAGAGAAGCAAAGCTTCTTGGATCAGGTGAGAGCCTCATTCAGCAATCAGAGCACTCTATTGGTAGTAACCCTAGTAGTCCTAGGTGTTGTATTTCAGATCACCTCTCAAGGTATCTTTCTGTCAACCGGCACACTAGGAACAGTCTTAAATGACTGGGGTTCTTACATCTTGCTTGCTGTTGCTCAAACCTTTGTTGTAATCACAGGTGGCATCGACCTATCGGTCGGTGCAACTGTGAGCTTGAGTTCTGTCGTTGCCGGCTGGGTGTTAGTTAAAGGTCTAGGCCTTGACTCAACAACCAGCGGCAGCGATGCAACTCCTTACGTTCTTCTAGCAGTACTTGTTTCATTGCTAGTAGGGCTCACGGTAGGTGCAATAAATGCCTTCCTGATAAATGTTCTAAAGATTGTTCCATTCATTGCAACCCTGGCAACCATGGGTGCAATGACAGGTCTTGCCATCATCATCTCTGGCGGTATGCCACTGCAAGGCCCTAACAACTGGGAGCTCGGCATCCCTTACGAAATCTTCGGTATTCAATTACCTATCTCAACTACCGTGCTTGCAGTGATGATCATCACAGTCATCTGTGGTCTGATTCTTCACAAGACCAAGTTCGGTCTTCACACTTTCGCTCTAGGTTCAAATGCATTCGCTACCCGTGCTGCTGGTATCTCACCAGCTCGACAAATCACAAAAGTGTATATGCTCTCAGGTGGCCTAGCAGGTCTTGCTGGTGCCTATGCATACATCCGACTAGGAGCTGGTTCTCCATCTAACGGAACTGGTATGGAACTATATGCAATTGCTGCTGTAGTTATCGGTGGAGTATCACTAATGGGTGGTGTTGGAAGAATTGTTGGAATTGCTCTAGGAACACTAGTTCTATTCACAGTTCAATCAGGACTTTTGATGGTCAAGGTTATTACTGTTAGCCCATCTCTAAAGCAGGTAATTGTTGCACTTCTAATCGTTGCAGCCGTTGCTATTCAAGCTCTACAGAAGCCAGCGAGGAAGTAGATCATGGCTAAGAAAGTTATTTACGAAGTAAGAAACGCATCTAAGAACTACGGAGCAGTTGTTGCGCTTGATGGTGCAAGCCTGAAACTACACGCAGGTGAAGTAGTTGGACTAGTTGGTGACAACGGTGCTGGTAAGTCAACTCTTGTAAAGGTACTATCTGGAGCTCACTCACCTGATGGTGGAGAGATCTTCCTAGAAGGCGAACCAGTAGTTTGGGCTAACCCTCGTGAAGCACTGGAAGCAGGTATTGAAACTTTGTACCAGGACTCAGGTCTTGCTCAACACCTAACTGTTAGCCAGAACGTATTTCTTGGTAGAGAAAAGTTTGTTAAAGGCATCTTTGGAAAACTTGGCTTCCTAGCTAAGAAGCAAATGGAAGAAGAAGCTCAAGCAGATCTAGAAGCAGTAGGAATCGCATTCCCTTCTTCTAATAGACCTGTCTCTCAACTATCTGGTGGACAACGCCAAGCTGTTGCAATTGGTAGAGCAGTTTCATGGGCAAGAAAAGTACTTATCCTCGATGAGCCAACTAACCACCTAGGTGCAAGACAGTCAGCTGAAGTTCTTGAAGTAATCAAGAGAGCTAAAGCTAAAGGTCTTGGAGTTATCTTCATCTCACACACTCTTCCTCACGTTCTTGCAGTGACCGACAGAATTGTTGTTCTAAGACTTGGCCAGATTGTTCGTGATGCTCCAACAAGTGAGTTCACAGCAGATTCTCTTATCGGAACAATTACCGGTAGCTACGTAAAAGAAGAAAAGTAAAACCAATGACTTACCTATATCTAAAGGCAGACATATACCCAGATCTCTCTAAAAGAGAAGAAGTAGAAGCTGCTTACGCTGAACTAATGAGAGCATCGCTATCTGAACCAGGTTGTCTTCTATATGACCTAGTAGTAGATCCAGAGAATCCAGTTGTTTGGCACATGTTTGAAAAGTGGGAATCTAAAGCAGCTTGGGATGACCACATGCAAACACAGCATGTTGCAAAGATCCGAGAGCTAGAACCATCACTGGTTATTACCCCAACAGTATTGAACTTCTATACCTCTGTCCTAAGTGCAGCTGACAGAAGCTAATCCCCTTAAAGTAAAAAGCCCCAGATACCTGGGGCTTTTTCTATTCTGGCGGAGACGAGAGGATTTGAACCTCCGAAGGGCTTTTAAGACCCTTACCTCATTAGCAGTGAGGCGCACTCGACCGGGCTATGCGACGTCTCCAGAACTTCACCAGTTTACCCGAAAAACATGCTCCTTATATATAGTCATTGAGGATAAGCCGCTATTGGGCTAAACTATCTAAGTTGCCATTGGCACCCAAGCGTTTGTAGCTCAACGGATAGAGCATCTGACTACGGATCAGAAGGTTGGGGGTTCGAGTCCCTCCAAGCGCACAAAATACCTCGGGTAAATGTATTCCCTAGGTTGCATGGGATAAAACGCACAATAAGCCCGGGAAGTTCCGATTAGCTCACAATTTGAGGAGCGCTAGCTTCTGCTATTCCTGACTTTGCTTGCTTTTCGAGTCCGACCGTAACAGCAAAAGTGTCTTCATAAACATCAAAGTCATAGGCTTTACCCCACCGCAGTTTGATTACGTGAATTCCTGGATTGATGTAGGGATCTCCATTTTCAAGAGTGCATGTCGCTACCCAACGGGCCACCACAGTTGTGTTCCATGGCCCACCGTGGACTAGGACACTTGTTACATTAAATTCCAACTCCGGAAGAACTGTTCCCACCCTCATAAACCACTGACGCATTGCCTCTTTGTCATGTCGAATACCACCCAGTGAATTAGGACCTGCAAAACGATGGGTGAGGTTGCTAGAAGACACACCACCTAACACATATTCGTAATCATGATTTTGCACGGCAAGAAATGTTTTACGAACTAACCTCTCGACAATGGAGCTATAAATTAGCATGTGCTTCAGACCTTTCGACTTCTAAAGTTCCAACTATCTTTGGTGCTAATTCTATGTTCTGCCCACAAGGTTTGTTTATGCTCATTCGGGAATCACTACAGATCAGCAAGTTGTGGGGTGAGTCCCTCCAAGCGCAGATAACCCAGTTCGTTCTCACGAGGACTGGGTTTTTCTGTTCTAAGAGGCGATTGGTTTGGACGTGAGCTTTTCAACGGTTTTTTCGTCGAAGCCCCAGATCAAGAGTGAGATAGCCAGTGCCTTGTCGGCTTCTTCGGGAGAGAGCTTGTTTGTAACAAATACACCTTGAAATATGCCTGTTAGGGCGTGACTCCAAACTTCCATTCGGGTGTCGAAATCTTTGATTTTCAAGCCACCCTTGCGGGCAGCCTCCTTAAAGGACTTTTCCGCCCCAGGTCTAATTGCTTCAATAACAAAGGAGGTATCAATCAAGGTTTTGGATAGCACTTGACCTAAAAGGGAGTTGGTTCGATTGAGTCGGAACAGTTTGCGGCAAACATCTAACTTCGTCTCAATACTTTCACCAGACCTTCTACCTTCGTAAGCCACTAGCAGTGCTTCTCCCCAAACTGCTTTTAAGGCTTCTTTGAGGTACAGCTCTTTGCTTTCGAAGTGGTTATAGATTGTTGCTGGCGATACTTGAGCCTTACTAGCCAGATCCTCGATTGTGGCTGAAAGTCCGATTTCAGCCAAGACCTCTTGGGCAGTCTTTAGGAGAGCTTTTCTAGTCCGAGCACGGTAGGCATCTTGACGCCCCGTGGCTTCCTTCAAGACTTCTACTTTTTTGCTCATCTTCTAAGTCTATAAAGCGAAGTTGGATCAGGGGACTAGGCAGGGATACCGAGAAATTACTTGATGACTGACCCGCTCAACTTTGGTTAAATTTGCGTAAAAAATTACCCATTTATGCCCACAAACCAGATTCTTCCATTCCTGGAGTTGGTAGGATAAAGCGAACATTGTAATGTGTATATAATCTTGTAGATTTGCACCAATCTTCAATAAAGGAGTTTCTTATGAAGCAGCCACTCAAAGCAGCTCTAGCTTTGGCATTAGCGCTAGTAATTGTCTCTACTTCCATGACGGTGCCAGCTCAGGCAGTCGCGGACGGAAACTACCCGTGTTCAGGGGGTGGAACCTTTACGGTCGGTAATGGAGGCACTCAGGTGACTCAATCGAGTGGCGACTGCTCCGGCCTTGTAACGATCCCCGCATCAGTGACAAGTTTCGCGAGCATGGCGTTCATGTTCAAAGCCGGCATTACGGGAGTGGTCTTTGAAGAAGGCAGTGCTGTGACCAATTTACAAACTGAACTCTTCAGGTCAACAGGATTGACCTCAATCGTTTTGCCGTCCAGCTTGACATCAATTGGAAACCAGGTTTTCCAATTCACCAAGCTTGTGTCGATCACTCTTCCCGGTAAAGTAACCTCGACCGGCAATCAGGCTTTCCCTTCGTCGCTGGAGACAATAGTTGTTCAACCAAGAATCGCATCAACTTTTCAAGTAGGCACGCTCCCGGACGACTCCAAGATTCAGTCCATAACTTTTCAAGGACCGGGAACAATAAACTCTCTGCCTAGCGTCACACGGACCGGATTTAATTTTGGAGGCTGGTCGGCCAGTTTGGGTGGCCCTGCAGTAACTTTCCCCCACACCTTCACAGCTGCTGATGGAGGAGCACTCTACCCAATCATGACCGCAAAAGTCATCGATCGGATTAACTGTTCCGGCGGAGGTAGATTCGAAGTCATAGACGGTGTCGTTCAGCCATTCAACAGTTGTTCTGGAGAAATCACCATCCCGTCGAATGTAACAAGCATCTCTGCAAACGCGTTCTACAACCAAGTGATAACGAAAATCAACTTCCCGGCAGATTCGCAAGTAACCTCAATCGGGGTGGAGGCATTTCGAGGATCACAAATTACCTCAATAGATTTTCCCAGTAGTTTGAAAGTTATCGACCGAGCGGCCTTCAAGAACAGTTCGATAAGGCACATGACGATTCCAGGAAGGGTCGAATTTGTTGGGGAAGAGTTTGCTCCTGTGGAGACCCTAGTTTTTGAAACACGAATCGCCGCATTCCTTACCGTGCACCAGTATGCCTTTTCAGGCGCTCGAGGATTGACATCAGTTACTTTCAACACACCTTACACACTCACTGTGAATGTCACCATGGAGAAACCTGTTTTCAACTTTTTAGGCTGGTCGGATAGTTTAGACGGCCCAATACGTGCGAACCCGGGTACCGTGTCTGGCACCGTTTACACCAGATGGTCGCCAAAAACTTACACCGCAACATACGATTCCAACGGAGGAACTCCGGTGGCTTCAGGAAGTATCGTGGGAGGCGTGATCGCGTTCCCTGAGCCACCGACGCGACAGGGTTACACATTCGCAGGTTGGTACAACAATGCCGCCGGCTCGGGTAATGCCATCACTAATTGGATGTTCGATAACAATCCGACTTTTTATGCCAAGTGGATAATTAACAGGAAAGTTAGTTTCGATTCAAAGGGTGGGTCACCCGTTTCCGATGGCGAATGGATTCAAGGTGGATCCATAACCACGGCTCCAACAGCTCCAACGCGACTTGGCTATACCTTTGCTGGTTGGTCGAGCACTGACGGCGGCCCAGCCATAACGTTCCCACACACTCCAGGTGGCACAGTGGACATTACTCTTTTCGCGAGATGGACTTTGAATACTTATCTGGCTAATTTGGTTACGCTGGGTGGGTCAGCTGTTTCTGCCCGTTCATTTGTGTCATTCGGTTCTCTGCCGACACCGCCAGACTCAACCCGCCCAGGTTACACGTTTGCTGGTTGGTCGGCTACTGAAGGCGGCGACGTAGTTACGTTCCCGTACTCACCGGGTGTGTTAGATAACATTTCTCTTTACGCGAAGTGGATTGCTAATACCTATTTGGTGAACCTAAACGCAAGCGGCGGATCGCCTGTTGCTCCGGGGTCATTTCAGACTGACGGGGAAATCTCGTCGTCTTTGAATGAGCCTTATCGCCCAGGTTACAGATTTGCTGGTTGGTCGGCTACTCAGGGTGGAGAAATTTTAGTTTTCCCATACTCACCTGGGGTAATTGGTAACATCACGCTCTACGCTATTTGGGATGCGAATACACATGCGGTGAACTTGAATGCAAATGGGGGTTCACCTGTTCCTCCGGTTTCATTTAGGACGGATGGCTCGATTTCCTCTGCTCCTCCGACGCCGATTCGTGCTGGTTACACCTTGCTTGGTTGGTCAACTACTGATGGTGGAGATGTTGTTTCGTTCCCTTATGAGCCTGGTGTGATGGAGAACATCATTCTGTATGCCAAGTGGGATGCGAACACTTATTCGGTAACTCTGGACCCAAAGGGTGGGTTGGCTGTTCCTGCGGTCTCGTTTAGAACGGATGGGGTGATTGCCTTGGCACCGGCGGCTGCTATTCGCGTTGGTTACACCTTCCAGGGCTGGTCGGCTACCGAGGGTGGAACAGCAGTAGCTTTCCCTTACGCTCCAGGCGTTAGTGAAAATATCACTCTTTACGCTAACTGGACCCTGAACAATTACTCGGTTACATACAATGCCAATGGTGGTGTGGCAGTTCCGAATGGTTCATTCACTGTTGAACACGACCTTCTGCTGGTAACACCTATCCGTGCTGGCTACACGTTCAACGGTTGGTCTGCGACCGATGGCGGTTCCTTTATCTCCTTCCCTTACACTCCTAGTGTTCTTGAAAACATCACTCTTTACGCTAACTGGACCCTGAACAATTACTCGGTTACATACAATGCCAATGGCGGGGTAGCTGTTCCTAATGGTTCATTCACTGTTGAACGTGATCTTGCGCTGGTAACTCCTATCCGTGTTGGCTACACGTTCAACGGTTGGTCTGCCACCGATGGCGGTTCCTTCATCTCGTTCCCTTACACCCCTAGTGTTCTTGAAAACATCACTCTTTACGCTAACTGGACTCGTAATCCTTATAAGCCAGAGCTTTTAGCGAATGCAACTGTTTCTGGAACAGGTTTTCAAAGCACTAACATGAAGGCGGAGTTTGGTTCTTGGTCAGCGTACCCTGATGCAGCTTTGTCTGTGCAGTGGTATCGCTGTGACAAGGCGGTATCGGCTGGTCTAGCTTCACTTGCAGCATCTGCGAAGTGCGTGGTGATTCCTAAGGCGACTAAGACTACATACAAGGTTGTTGTAGCCGATGAACTGAAGTACCTAACTGTTTTGGTTCAAGCCAAGAACACTATTGGCACGTCGTTTACTACAGCTAAGTCTTTCCGTGCTCTAGCACTGAAAGCTCCAACTAAGGGTAAGTTACCTGATGTTGACGGTTCTGCGATAGCTAAGAAACCTCTAACAGCAGATATTGGAACATGGACTTCTAATCCAATTGCTAAGACTTCTGTTCAGTGGTTCCGCTGTGAAGAAGCAACTAAGTTGAGCTCACTTCCAGTTTCAGAGTCTTCAGAGTGCACAGCAATTAAGGGTGCAACTAAGTTGAAGTACACACTTTCTAAAGCTGATGAAGGTAAGTACGTAACTGCTCAGGTAAAGGCTGAAAATACTGAGGGAATTGCATTCACTACCGCTAAGTCTTCGCGAGTAGCTTTGACACCTTCAAGTGTCAATGCGCCAGCAATTTCTGGTTCAGCACAGTTGAACAAAACACTTACAGCAGGCGCTGGTAGCTGGGAAGCATATCCAGCTGCTAAGACAACCTTCAGGTGGTACCGCTGTAACAAACCAACTACTGCTGGAGCAAAAATGTTCGGTGGTTCAAGTGGTTGTGCCGCAATCAAAGGTGCGACTAAGAACCGTTACACCGTCACTTCATCTGATCGAGGCAAGTACATTTCGGCTTTGATAACTGCAGAGAACGTAGCTGGTAAAGCAACTGTTACAGCTGAGTCAGAGCAGGTAGCTTTTGCACCTAGCAAGACTGCTAACCCAGGTATCTCAGGTTCACCAGCAGTGGACAAGACACTAACGGCTTCACCGGGTCGCTGGTCTGCATTCCCTGAGGTGTCGACAAGTTTCGCTTGGTACCGATGCTCAAGCCCAGCAGCTGCTGGTGCTGAAAAGTTCGCAGGAGCTAGTGGTTGTGTACCTATCGGTGGAGCAAACCAAAATAGCTACACAGTTAAAGAAGCTGATCAGGGTAAGTACATTGCAGTTCTTGTGAAAGTCAGGAACAGTGCGGGTAGTTCATCTGCTACTTCGAAGTCAACAGCCAAGGTCGGTTAGGTGAGGTGGCGCTCTAAGCGCCGCCTTGCCTAAAAGGCAGAGTCAAGATTTTGCTGAGTATTTAAGTTAACCGGACAACACCAATTGCGTAGGAGTGATTAATGAAGAAGCCAGTATTTCTGACAACAGTGGCAGCTTTTCTGATGCTAACTTCATCAGTAGCTCCTGCTCAGGCTGAAGAATCAACTGTAGCCTGCTCATCGGCAGGTTCATTTACGATAGTAGGCGATGTTGTAACCGGGTCGAGTGAGGATTGCGCTGGGGAAGTTATCATTCCTTCATTTGTAAAGAAAGTTGACATTTTTGCTTTTGCAGAAAAAAGGTTAATCACGAGCGTGCAATTTCAGGCAGGTAGCCAACTAGTTGAGATCAGCGCTTGGGCATTTGAAAACACTAACTTCACTTCGATAGAACTGCCGGCTGGACTGAAGCTAATGGATTATCACGCTTTCCATGCAACCAAAATTCTCTCGATTAGCATTCCAGCATCTGTTGAAACACTCGGTGCATCATTTAGATATTCGTCTCTTGAGAGTGTGGTCTTTGAACCTCGAGGTGGCTCTAGCTTGCCTGCGGGAGGTGGATTCGATGAGAGCCAAAACTTGAAGTCTGTAACTTATCTTGGGGCTAACGAATTTCCAGTTTCACCGTTTCAAATTGAAAAAGCTGCGCATGATTGGGTTGGTTGGTCTACTACTAAAGGTGGGCCTCTAGTTTCTTTCCCACTCTCCGTAGGCGAATCGGGAGTTACTTTCATTCCAACCTTTTTGCCTAGAACCTACAACGCAACTTTTGATTCAAACGGTGGAAGTGCAGTAGAGCCAGGAATAATTGTTGGCGGACAGATTGAATTCCCTACTCCTCCTACACGCGATGGCTACGCTTTTATGGGCTGGAGTGATTCAGATCAGCCTGGGGCAAATATTTTCACGCATTGGTATAGAGACAATGATGCGGCCTTTTATGCAGTTTGGGCTCCAAAGTATCCGGTTAGTTTGGATCCTAAAGGCGGAGCACTCTCTTCCGACGCTTCATTTGTAGCTGTCGGAGAGATTGCTTCTGCACCGTCCTCTCCTTCAAGAGCTGGGTACACTTTCCAGGGCTGGTCAGCTTCCGAAAATGGAAACCTATTGAGCTACCCTTACAGACCGGGAGCTTTAGGAGATATAACTCTTTACGCAAAGTGGATTCCGAACACACTCGTTGTGAACATAGACACTAAAGGCGGATCTGAAGTTCCTGCTCTATCTTTTGTGACTGGCGGTGAGATTGAGTATGCACCTGAAACACCTACTCGAGCTGGATACACACTTGCAGGCTGGTCTGCCACTGATGGTGGAGACGTTGTATCTTTCCCTTATTATCCAACTGCGACCGAGGACATTACTCTTTACGCTAAGTGGACACTCGATATCATCTACCATTCCGTTAACTTCGACTCGATGGGTGGCTCATTTGTTGAGCGAGTTATCTATGCGGAGGATACACAAATCCAATCTGCCCCATGGGAACCAGAACGTGAAGGCTACACATTCGCGGGTTGGTCTGCTTCTGAAAACGGTGAAGTTATTTCTTTCCCATACACACCAGCTGAAAATGTGGATGTAACTCTTTACGCCAAGTGGACACTTATCGTTGTTTACTATTCAATCTATTTTGACTCTCTGGGTGGCACAGATGTTGAGCGAATTTCATTTACCCAAGGCACATTAATTGAATCCGCACCTGAAGAGCCAGCACGCGTCGACTATACATTTGAGGGCTGGTCTGAAACAGACGGCGGAGAAGTAGTTTCTTTCCCTTACACACCTTCTGCTAATAGAGACATCGTTCTTTACGCTAAGTGGTCGCTAACTCCATACTTTGTAAACTTCAATTCAAATGGTGGATCCGCTGTTTCTGCCAAGTCATTCTTTCCAGGTGGAGAGGTTTGGGCAGCTCCTGCAACTCCCACCCGCCAGGGTTACAGATTTGCAGGCTGGTTCGAACCGGGTGTTGATTCTGAAATCACATTCCCTTTCTCACCTAGTGTCGCCGAGAACATTACCCTTTACGCAAAGTGGACACTCATCAATCTGAAAGCTGCAGCAACCGTTAAGCCGACAATCAGCGGCACCGCTAAAGTAAAGAGCAAACTAACTGCAAAGCCTGGAGTATGGACTGGTGCTCCTACACCAAAGATTACTTACCAATGGTATTCCTGCACCAAAGCGGTTACTGCTGCTACCTCAACGGTACCTAAGACTTGTAAAGTGCTAAGCGGTAAGACAGCTTCAACTCTTACTTTGGCAAGTACAGATAAAAATAAGTTCATCTCGGTTAGGGTAACTGGAACAAGCGTAGGCTCTTCAGCTACTATCTGGTTGTCCAAGAGCACAACTGCAGTTAAGTAGTCAGAATGGCCCGCAAAGACTTTTCAATCGCCCCTCTCGGCTATAACCGCAATCAGGTTAACAGCATGATTGAGGAGATGAGTATTGAGATCGAGCATCTCAGCAAATATAACGAGCGGGCCGTATCTGAAATATCAATTCTGAAAGCGGAAATACTAGAACTAAAAATTCAGGTAAAAACCGGAGGTCCTAACGGATATGTTGCGCTTCGAGCCCAGTTCGAGCAAACCCTAGCTCTTGCTGAAGAGCAAGCAGAGAAGATGCTTGCTGATGCCGGGCAGTATGCTCTTCGGATTCGCGAAGAATCGAAAGGTGCTGCCGATTCAGTAAAGAGCAGTGCTCAGAGCAAAGCAGAACGCCTTATTCAAGAAGCAGAAATCAAGATAGAAGAAGCTCGCCTAGAAGCCGTTAGACGTAACGCCGAACTACTTAACGCTGCCCTAGCCAGCGTTAACGAAGCAAACGAAAAACTACAGATAGCGCAAAGAGAAGCAGCTGCCATGAAAGCTGAAGGTGAAAGATATGCTGCTGAACTTCGTTCACAGGTGCATCTTGAAACACGAGCCGCTAAAGCAGCTCGTATCTAACCTCTGAGCCATTCTCTGCCAAGAACTAACTACCCAAATTATGTCTGGCTCTTAGCATCCCACCCCAATACACTGGAACTATCCGGGAACGCGAAGTTCCCAGTCACTTCAGGCGTTGGTAAAGTAAACACCATGCGAGATAGAGAAGTCATTGGAGTTACAGCATGAGCATTACAGTGCGCCAGATTCAAGACGCTGACAAGTCACCTTGGCTAGAGCTATTCCATTCCTATTTGAAGTTCTACGATGCTTACCCTAATGAAATGGATACTGACCTTTTATGGGATCGCCTAACGAACTCTGATCCTCAGATTCAAGGACTGGTAGCAGAATCTAATGGCGTTGTTGTTGGAATAGCTCATTTTCACTATCAACTCTCTACTTGGTCTGATACTTTTTACTGCTACCTGGAAGACCTTTATGTAGCTGAAGGTGAAAGAGGGAATGGTATTGCAACAGCTCTTATTGCGAAAGTTGAAGAGTTGGCTATCAAGCAGGGGTGTTCAGAACTTTATTGGATAACAAAGGAGAGCAACACTACAGCCAGAAAGCTTTACGACAAGATCGCAAATCTAAGTGATTTTGTTCGCTATGTAAAGAAGCTTGGGCAGTAAAGGCTGGGGAATTTCCCTTATCTCTACCAGGTTTTTAGACACCAAATTGTTCCCAAAAGTTAATACACCTCACTGGCTCGGATTGCTATTGTATTTACAAGTTCACATATTTTGGAGCTTGCTACGAAGGTATGAAGGAGCATTAAAGTGATTTCATCTAAGGCGTCGTTATTCGGATTAGCAGCAGTATTGTCAATCGCTCTTACAGGTTGCGCTGGCGGTGGCACTCCGCAGGTAACTCCAACCCAGACTCCAACCCAGACTCCAACCCCCACAGTTACTGTTCCTGCACTCACTCCTGAAGAAGCTTGGGATAGTTTCAATCAGATTTCCGATGCAAGCTGTCAAGCATCCTATGGAGGTCTTGTTGAGGAAGAAATCTCAGGCCCTAACGTGGGAAAGCTGAAAATACGACTTACCTTCGAGCAAGCTGGTGAGAACAGCCTGGTTTCAGCTTTACCGAACGGTGAGGTGTCAGAATTAGATTGGTCCCAACTCTTGGCGTGTGAGTCAGCAGTCTTTATCGAAAACAATGGAACCGACGTGGGTTATTATTTTGACGGCGAGCCTGGCTATTCTGCTGAGGGGCCTATCCAAATAACTTTTGATCCACAGACAAGTAAATTCACCACCAGTAGAAACGGTGAGGGAGAGCAAAGAACGCTTGTTTTCGAAGTACTGGATGGAAAATTCTCAATAGTTGAAGAAGTAGAGATTGGATCAAAGACCAAATTGATATATGGCTTACCAGGACCTGCTGAGACACAAATCGTTAACGACTACTTCGACAGCCTTTACGGAGCTAATTAGCACTGTCTAGTTTCGGAGAATCATCAGTCTTGTCGGAACTTGATCTTCTTAGCATTCATGATGACTTTGATTCTGGCTATTGATGACTTCCCCATGCCGTGAAGTTCTTCTAGCTGTTGAAGAGTGATCTTTCGAAGATCGGAGACTCTATACAACTTGGCATCAACTAATGTTCTTCTGGCAGGACCAGACAGCCCAATTCTTTTCCATTCGCCATCCAGTGCGTCGTAGTCAGTAGCCATGTCTTCAGTTTATTCGCAACGTTATCTAGAGCTGCAGTTCAAGTGCACCATCAACTATGGCTGCTATTGAACCTACGAAACAAATGACTATCACTACTAGTCGAGCAAGTTCTGGTGAAACAATCTTCTGAAGAGTTACACCTAACCAAGATCCAAGACTTGTAAGTACCGCTATACCTACCCACATCCAGATAGAGATGTCAGGTAATTGCCCCGATGCACCGTACTTGGATAGGAACGGGCCAACTGATATCAAGAAAGCTATCCCTATAACGCACCAGCAAAGCAATCACTTGGCTGGCTATTCTCGGATCTCTGGCTACGTTGATTCGTGGCGTGATTTCTCTAGTCACCTAGTCCATTTTCAGACCGCAAATGTTTTCCTAAATGTAATAACCAAATCATCTTTGCACGCTCTATCCCTGCTAGTCTTCCAATAAATAATTAGTCGCTTTTGCGACGGTCGGGACTAAGTCATGAACATCACTTTGGGATCAAAATCAATTAATCGAGTAGTAATTGCAGTTGGTGCAATTCTCTTAGCAGTTGGTTTTGCTAGCGCTGTTGAAGCTGCAACTAAAACAAAAACATCTACTGGTGTGATCTGCACAATCGTGGGTACCGCAGGCAACAACACAATAAATGGAACATCTAAGAACGATGTCATCTGTGGTGTGGGTGGAAACGATGTTATTAAAGGTCTTGCGGGTAATGACATCATCGATGGTGGACTAGGTAACGACACGCTTTACGGTGGCACTGGCAATGACACTCTGATTGGTGGAGGCGGCAACGACTCTCTTCGTGGAGAAGTTGGCACAGACAATCTCTCAGGAGATATCGGTAATGATTCACTTCTTGGTGGAGATGGCAATGACACTCTTCGCGGTGGCGATGGAACTGACTCGCTAACCGGAGATGCAGGAAACGATTTAGCGTTCGGTGGAACAGGTAATGACACACTAAACGGTGGTTTAGGTAATGACACAGCTTCCGGAGAAACAGGCAATGACAAGATCTTGGGTGGCGATGGAGTTGACAAACTTTATGGCAATGACGGAGTCGATTCAATTCTTGGTGATGCTGGAAACGACAAAGTTTACGGTGGAGCTGGAGATGACAACCTAAGCGGTGGTACTGGTGATGACAGTCTTCTTGGTGAAATCGGTAATGACACAGCAAATGGTGGCGATGGAACTGATGCACTTCTAGGTGGCGATGGAACCGACAGTTTGTTAGGTGGACTTGGCAACGATGACATTTCTGGTGAGCTAGGTGATGACAACATCAATGGTGGCGATGGCATTGACGATATAAGTGGTGACGGGGGCGATGACAGTCTCACAGGTGGTATCGGTGATGATGAAGTTTTCGGTGGTGAAGGCGATGACAGCCTTTACGGTGGCGAAGGAAGCGATGATCTCTCTGGTGGTGAAGGTGACGACAGTGCTTCAGGTGATGGCGGTAATGACGATGTTTCTGGTGGCGAAGGTCTTGATGATCTAAACGGTAACTCAGGTGATGACAACCTTGAAGGTGATGCTGGCAATGACGCCATGTTTGGTGGCGAAGGTAGTGATGACCTAAGCGGTGGAGACGGTAATGACAGGCTTTCAGGAGAAGCAGGCAACGATGACCTGTTCGGTGAAGCAGGTAACGATGGCATGATTGGTGGGCCTGGTGCCGATGATCTAGCCGGAGCTAACGGTGAACCAGCCCCACTAGAGCGTAATCTCTGTGAAAAAGACATCAACGACACTGTTACATACTGTGGTTTTGATAACGCGGCTCCTTGGATTGAGTCAGCTGTTCTTTCAAGGGGCTACGTGGATACTTCTGAAGCTGCCCAAACTGTTGACGTTACTCTGCAGGTTACCGATGAGCTAATGGGTGTTGACACCGTAGGTTGTTCCGTCATGTTTGAGGAAGCAAGAGGTTCAACCGGCTACACCCGTGCCGTTCGGATATCAGGTGATGCAATCGATGGCATTTACTCATGTAGTGTGACTATTCCGTTCGGTGGATCAACCGGTCGTTGGGGACTAAATATTGACACTCGAGACCGAGCTGGAAACATGGGTTTTGCTAACCAGGGAACTTTTGGAAAGATGCATAGCAACCTTCCAGAGATTATGGATCAAGATCCTGAGCACTGGATTGAACAAACAGGAGCAGGAGATAACCAGTCTCCAAGAATAACAAATCTTCTTTTCAATAAGAATGAAATAGACACTTCAGCTGGTCCTGACAGTTTCAATCTAGACATGACTCTTACTGATGACTTCTCTGGAATCAAGAGCTTGCAATGTGGTCTTCGACACAACGCTGTAGAGAACATGGACATCAAAATTGTTGCTTCCCAAATAAGTGGAACAGATACAGATGGTGTCTGGAGATGTGCAATTACCTTGCCTCAGAATTCAGGGCAAGGAGTATGGCGCGTAGCTGCCTTTGTAACTGATAAATCTGGAAAGATGTACAGCGTTCAAGGAAAACCTGACACAGAAACTATTTGGTCTGTAGATGACATTTCAGAATGGACTGTCCAACCACCGCTAGATCTTGGCAAGAACTACATCACTCAGGTAGGCGACGGTGACGATGAACTTCCAACCATGACTTCAATCACCTTGGACAAGACTCAGGTCAATACTTCTAGTAGCGATCAAACAATAGTTGCAACTCTTAACCTGGTTGATGTTGAGTCTGGAATTAAGTCTGCCGAGTTGAGATCATTCTCACCGACTACCTTTGCCCAGAACACAGCTGCTTGTAAGTTCTCTTCAAAGGATGGAGCTGGTAGCGAAGTGTGGACCTGTACCCTCAAGCTTCCGCTTGGATCTCAAAAGGGTCTGCACTCCTTCTCAATCATGATGTTTGACAAGATGGGCAATAGAGTCACCTATTCACACAACCCAGATACTGGAAAGTGGAGGTTGGTCCCTCTTAACTTCTACAACTACATAACTACCGAAAACCTGGAGCTTGGACCAACAGGTGTTCTGAACACCGACTAGCCCGAGCCCCAGTAAACAAATAAACCCCCTCTTCTGGGGGTTTATTTGTTTGATCTCTAGGGGACTTAGACCACAAAAATGAACTTCTATATAGAGGTATAAATCACGGTATCTATAGCCAGGCTCAAGAACAGGGGTTTCCTGAGGAAATCATGGGAACAAGGGTGATTTCTTGAGGTTTTGTTCTGGACTCATCGTCTAGTATTGGAGTCATAGTTAAACCCCTCGTCTATTTATTGGACGCAGCTCAAACTTAAAAACCCCATCTGCAAAACAGGAGATCATTCAATGTTGAAAAAATTACTTAGCATCGCGGCGCTAACATCACTTTTGGTTGGGGGGTTGAGTGCAACTCAGGCTAATGCGGTAACCGCAAATGTTGATCCAGGAAACGTCCTAAACGTCGGTGCTAACTTCACCATCGACCTAGCTGATGACGCTGTGGACGTTCAAATTCCAGCTGGCTTGACTTCCTTCCAATTAAGAAGAAACTTCCAGGTCCAGTCTGAGTTCCTTGTTCCACGCGCAGGGCAAAGCCTGAGTGTTGGATTTGGAATCAGCCTTCCTAATGGGACCCCAATAACTAGCTCAGATCAAATGATAGGTGCAGCTAATGTGCCGACATACTTCCCTGACGTGAGCGGTGTTCTCTTCGGAACTGGAGAGAGCGTGTCCTGGAACTACCAGTCAAAGAGCATTTCAATTCCAGCTGACCCATCAACTTACAGCGGATCCATCAACGCAAGATACTATGTCGAGGCTGTGGCGGGGCAAACATTTCCTGCAGGTACATATACTTTCTCTTCTTCATTGAAAACATCTGGCGGTGAAACAGTAGCTATTGCTGAGCCAGGCCAGACTACTCAGGCTCCAGAAGTTAGCTATCTAGTTCCAGGGACCACATTCACTATTCCAGCCGGTGTAACAAGCACTTATGTGGGCGGCGAAATGTGTGTTGACGTAACTAAGGTCGCTGTTGGCGATGTTTTGGCAACGAAGGTATTTTTAGATGGAAGTGCTGAAAACTTTCCAAACAATTTCTGGACGACTAAGTCAGGGTTCAAAGATCAATCTGAAATGGGCAACCGCTCTTTTGGAATGAGCACAACAAGCACAACCGTCACACAGTATGACATTGATTGGGGTCTTGCGGTAAGCACAAACCTTTATGAATCTTCTCTTGCTGTCGGCACAACGCATGAAGTTGCCTTCCAGCTTTACAACCAAGATGGTGTTGATGTAAGCGGTAGCTGTGCTCCTGCGAAGCCAGCTGCTCCTACACTAATTCTTTCGAATGGTTCTATTTCTGTTTCAGGGCAGTTCGTGAATGGCTCAAATGGCCAGATGCTGTCAAAGTGTTACGTATACGATGCAGCTGCCCCGAGTGTAGAAATACGTTCTGTCTCGGTAAGCATCAACTTCATGAACAGAAGCAGTTACACCTGTACATTTGGAAACCTGCCAACTAGCAAGACTTATTTGGTTAAGTTCAGAGATAACTATGGAGGTGCATTCTCTGAATACTCAGATGCATCTCAGATTCTTATTCCTGCTGGAGGCTGGACAATCACAAGCACCTATGCAGGTGTTGTTGAAGCAAAAAAGATCGTAAAGGTCAGCGACAACATAATCCCTATTGAGGACTTCAGCTCAAATCCAGGAATTGTGCCAGACGGTAATGGTGGTTTCTACATATTTGGTTCTAAGAACAATGCATGTCCTCCTTCATGTACACTCAGCGAACTTCGATTGAGGAAAGCAACTGCAACATCTCTAGACTCTTCATTCGCTGGAACTGGTTCAGTTTCAATTAGCTCATTCACCCCAGCAAATGGATTCGCTTCAGGAGTTGGGTTCTATGGAACTAACAAAGATAAGTGGGCTATTCCTGTAAATGGAAGAAACGCAACAAGCTTCGCAGGTGAAACCCAAGTCATTATGGGGAACACAACTACATCAACTGTTACTTCAAAGCTCATTACTGCTGCAGATGTGACACCAATCTGTGAAGCTGCATCAACTGGTTACGCTCCAAGAGCGAGCTCGAACATGCAGATAAACGTTGTCTCGGCAGCAACAACCGATTTGGTGCTATCCATCATCTGTCAGAAGACTTACACAATTGGTGGCACCCAGACGATACTGTCATTGCCGGTTCTGGTTTCAATGAACACCTCAACAGGTGCGTTGACTGCGAAGGCAACCATGGGTACTCCAAGTGCAGAAGCTAACAACTTCGCTGTTAGATACTCAGTGAACACTGCTGCCTCTGGCAACGAGCCAATGATTACCGCATTTGTGACATCTTCTCTAGTCACTCAGATCAATAACCCACCAACAGCAAACGGTGGAACCATTACCGATCACTCAATTGTCAGACTGGATTCAAGCTTGAACGTAATTAGCACAACCACCTCAGGTTGGGCTACTTCAGGTGGAACTATTGCTTCTGACCCATCTCTAAGCGTTATGGTAATTAACTCTGGAAAGATCTTCGGATTGACCAGATTTGGTAGCGACTACAAAGTTGTGACATTTGGCTCAACTGGTGCTGGAACTGAACTTGCTGTTAATACTTCAGCATCAGAAATCGTTAATCCAGCCCTTTTGGTTCTCCAGGGGCACCCAACACCTGCTAACGAGACCGTATTCCCAGTTGCGCTGTCAGCAACAGGTAAGGATGCGGCTGGTTGGATCGACCTAACTACCGGTGCTCTAACTAGCGGTGAAGTATTAACTTCGACCTTCTCAAGTGGTAACGGTGCAACTAAGTTCTGGCTACGTGGAACAGACAAGAACTCCTACTACATTTACGCAGATTCTTCTAAGCCAGAAAATATGACTGTGCTTAAGTGGATTGATGCTAGATATGTTGCTCCTGTAGGCGCCGTTCCTGCTGTTACATCTAAGGATGCCAAGTACTCAAAGAACACTCCTACAGCAGGTGCAAAGGTAACTCTTACTGGTACGAACCTTGATGTTGTTGTGTCAGCAAAGATTGGTGCGAATGCAGCAACTCTTGGAACTAAGAGTGCTACTTCACTTCAGCTAACAATTCCAACTGCATCTGCAGCAGGAACTGTTGACATCACTCTTACTACAGCAGATGGAGATACAGTCGTTGACACCTTTACCTACGTAGGTCTTGGTGTTGCTCAGACAGTGACTGTTGGTGCTTTGGCAGCTTCAGTAACAGTTGGCGATGCTGATCTAGCCTTGAGTGCAACTGTTGCATTCTCTCCACTAGATGCTGGTACTGCAGGTGCAATTACCTGGAGTTCAGACACACCAACTGTTTGTTCAATCGTTGCTAACAAGGCACGTCTACTAACTGCTGGTACCTGTACTGTGAAGGCAACTGCTGCTGCTAGCGGTGTATTGCTAGCCGGTTCAGGCACTCAGTCAACTACTGTTTCAGCTGCAACTGTTGTTGCTGCTGCACAGACAGTTACATTGGCTGGTCCAACCAAGGTTGTAGTTGACCTTGATGGATTCGATGTAAGTGCAACTGCGTCATCTGGTCTTCCAGTTCTGTACGTTTCTGCAACATCTTCCATCTGTACAGTCTCTTCGGTTGGACGCGTTGTTGCAGCCTCTGAAGGTACTTGCGTGATCACCGCGTCGCAGGCTGGAAATGCTAACTGGTTGCCGGCAACTAAGGAACTTTCAATTACAGTTGCTAAGACTCCGACAACTCCAGTAACTGAAAAGGGTGACATCAAGAAGCCTCTAGCTCTTTCAAAGACTGGTACCTTCCTAAACAATGGTGACACTCAGCTAGGTTGGAACAGAAGCAAGGGAACCTTGGCTGTGAAGCTAAGCGTTGTCTATGTAGGTCCAGTAAAAGCATCTGTATCATTCAAGGTTGGAAGCAAGACTTACACATGTACTTCTAGCTTCGGTATCTTGAAGAAGCAGTCATCAAGCAAGCTAATTACCCTGACCTCACCGAACCTATGTACCGGTAAGACAGAGAAGACTCAGCTTGCTGCTTTGAAGAAGATCACAACAAGCACAGTGGTTACTGTAACCATCGTGCGTGACATGTATCTTCCAACCACATACAAGAAGATCCGCACCAAGACTCGCATTCTTTACGCGAAGCTTGGCTAGTTCTAAAGTACTAACTACTAACCCGCCCCAGGAAACTGTGGCGGGTTAGTTCTTTAACATTTAAGCGTTTGTTTGGGATTTTAGGCTGAAAGGAGCCTGAAAGTCATGGGATTTAGCGGATAAGCGACAGGTAGACTTAGGAAATGAAAGCTAAATTCCTTGGAATCTTAACTGCAACTCTTATCGTTCTTGCTGGACTTGCAGCCCCAAATCTTTCCAATTCTGCGTCTGCAGCTTCTTCCCACACAATCACATTTGATGCCAATGGTGGCTCTGGTGTGATGGCTAAGCAGATTGTTCCAGTCAAAGGGAAAGCACTCACAGCTGTTAAGTATGTTCGAGACACTCATAGATTCATTGGTTGGTCTTTAACTAAGACTGGACCAGTTAGGTACTACAACAAGTCTGTTGTTAAGCCGACTAAGAAGTTAACTCTTTACGCACAATGGAAACCAACTGTAAAGACTCCGATGCTAGCTGGCCACACTGTTGGCAAACTGCTATGGTCTGATTCATTCTCGGGCCCAGTCGGTGGTCTCATTGATGACACAAACTGGACTTCAAGATATTGCGGTCATGATGCAAATAACGGTGGAGGAACTTGCCACAACAATGAAAAGCAATGGTACATACCAGAAGCTACTCGCCTAGATGGAACCACTCAGGGTAACGCTGTGATCACATCAAAGAAGGTTACTGGTACACCTGCTAACTCAGGCCCGTGCATGAACCCACCTTGTAGCTTTACTAGTGGCCGCTTTGATACTCAGAAGAAAGTTTCTTTCCAATACGGATACATTGAAGCACGCATCAAGATGCCAGCTGGTGGCGGTAACTGGCCAGCATTCTGGGCACTAGGTGATGCTATGAGTGAAGTTAGCTGGCCTCGAGCCGGAGAGATTGACATTGCTGAGCAGGGTGGAAACCTACCTATGAGAAACACAGCTGCTGTTCACTTCTCAGTGTCACAAACGGATGCAGGACACAGATACGTCTGGGGCCAAGAAGTAAACCAGGCTAACTACCAAAGCGATTTCCACACCTATGGACTTGCATGGCAACCAGACAGAATGGAATTCTATGTAGATAGAGAACTGTTCTGGACTGTGACGCCAACTAATGTTCAGGGTTACTGGTCTTTCAATAAGCCATTCTTCTTGATCTTGAATAATGCTGTTCAAGGCACAGCTGGTTTTGGCGGAAACTACAGTGGTTGGGCTGAAAGCAAGACAATCATTGATTATGTTCATGCATGGGAACTAAACGGTCAAGGATCAGTAGTTAAGAAGAAGTAGCATCCCACCGGGTTCTCTTCCTGAATGATGGGATTGACCCACTTGCGAGAAGCCAAACATTTATTCTCGCGTTGGTAGACTTGCACAATGAGCGAGGCAGGCAAAGAGACACGCAGTCGATTGCTAGCAACCGCGGTAGAGATGCTGGATGAGGTCACTGAAAAGGACGTCTCAGCAGCCGAAATCCTTAGAAGAACAGGCATTGCCAAGGGTTCTTTGTACCACTTCTGGGACTCCATTGATGAGCTCATTCAAGAGGCATATCTAGTTAGATACTCACGTTTTGTTGAGAAGAGTGGCGGAGTGATCCGTGAACTTCTGGAGAAATGTGAGACAAAAGAGCAGTTCTTTGCTGGTCTAACTGAAGTGACTATCCTCACTCAAGATCCGGCCAGAAAAGGCAATCGCTATGAGCGTGCTCGAATTCTAGGCATGGCTGAGAAGGATGAAAAGTTTAGAAAAGCTTTAGGTCAAGTACAACAGGGCCTAACTGACCTCTTCACAGAGCAATTCATTGAAGTCCAGAACCGAGGATGGTTCAATAAATCCTTTGACCCAAGAGCTGCAGCAGTTCTAATCCAGGCTTATACCCTAGGCAAGATTGTCGATGATGTAGTAGACAACCAGATGGATCCACTTATTTGGAACGCCCTTATCGGTCTAATCGTAGAGAAGACCCTCTCCTAGTATTTGAATACTAGAAAAGGTCTGCTTTCATGACCTTGGTCCATGCTTTAGCAAAGTCTTGAACAAACTTTTCATTAGCATCATCTGATGCATACACTTCAGCTAACGCTCTAAGCACTGAGTTAGAAGCGAAGACTAGGTCTGCTCTTGTTGCAGTCCACTTTCTTTCTCCGTCTGTGTATGCATGTGAACCATAGACACCCTTCTGGTCTGCCTTAGGAGCCCAAGCAATGTTATTATCCAATAGGTTTCTGAAGAAGTGGTTGTTTAGAACTCCAGGAGTCTCAGTTAGAACACCGTGCTTTGATCCGTTAGGAACAGCACCTAGTGCTCTAAGGCCACCAACAAGAACAGTTAGTTCTGGAGGAGTTAGTCCAAGCAAAGATGCCTTCTCAAGAAGTAGGTGCTCTGCTGTCTTCTGTTACCTGTGATTGCTGAACCAGGCATTTGTAGACGAACTCGTTTTGTTTAGAGTTTTGGGAAACTGTGAGCGGCAGCGTTGACTATGGCGATTAGATAAATACCGCTAACAATCCAAGGTCCTAGTTTCTTTGAGATCGCATCAATCGGCACTCGCTTAGACATATGGAATACGTTGATTGCAAGGTGCGGAGCGAAGATAATCCAGGCAAGCGCCATGGCTATTGGCATAGCACCTAGAGCTGGAACTGAGAATACTGGGATGGTAACTAGAAGCACTAACCATGCAGAAGAAACATAGAACTCATGAAGCGTTCTCAACTTGAGTTTCCAAGGAGCACCATACATCTTGTATGCAACTCCAGCATGGAATGCAATCCATATGAAAGAAACTAAAAAGAATACTCTAGGGACAACATCAAGGGCTTGCAGGCCACCTGCTTGTCCATGCTCCATGTGGTAGGCGTAGTGAACCCATATGTATCCGAAAGCCATTGGCCAAGCTAGCAATCTATTCAGATTGATCATGGCAGTTGGTTTGCCCTTGATACCAAGACCTACGAACAGAGATAACAAAACTGCCCCTAGTGTGCCGATAACTACAACTTCTTCAGTCAGGCTCTTATTGGAAACCGAAGGTTCACCTAAGGAATATCCCCAGACTCCTGTTCCAACTGCAAGTGCTACTAGACCGATGGTGAGAAGGTTGTTTTTTAACGATTCTTGAGTTGGCATGTAATCATGCTACTTGACCTTTAAGTAGACTGCCTACTATGAAAATCATTCGAACTATTGCCAGACTCGGTCTTGGCCTAGCACTAACACTTGCTGGCTTTTCACACCTAGGTGCTGCTAGAGAAACATTCCGAGCACAGGTGCCAACTTGGCTACCTCTCGATGCAGACTTTGTAGTTATCGCTAGCGGTGTAGTTGAAATAGTTCTAGGTCTATGGTTGATTACCGGATTCAAAGCACCAATAGCTGGAACAATCACGGCCCTATTCTTTATCGCAATCTTCCCCGGCAACATTTCTCAGTGGGTGACCCAAACAGATGCGTTTGGTTTGAACACCGATGAAGCCAGATTGATCAGACTCTTCTTCCAACCACTTCTTGTTATTTGGGCTTTGTATTCAACTGGAGCTATTGCTTGGCTAAAGACATTGAGAACCAAAAAGTAAATCTCTAGCTTAAAGAAATGTGGCCCCCGGAAAACCGAGGGCCACATTTTTAGTTCTTAGCTGTTACTTGACAACCTTTGAAGTTGTCTTGCTTAGTGAGTAAGCAGTTCCAGCTGAGTTCTTTGCAGTGATTAGTACACGTACGTACTTTCCAACATCTGCTGAAGCCAACTTGTAGGTTGACTTGGTGCCACCTGAGATGGCAGCACACTTAGCTGATGATGTAGGTGCAGCTGTTGCAGTCTTTGTTGAAGAAACTGAACAACGGTACCACTTGTATGTGTAGGCGATTGTTGCTGTGCCATTCCATGAACCCTTACCTGCGGTAAGAGTCTTAGCTGACTTAGCAGTACCTGCAACAGTTGCTGCAGTCTTTACAGATGGCTTCACAGCAGGAACTGGAATCGCAGGAGTTGTAGCTCCGTTGAATGCCAAGTTGTCTACGTAGAAGATGCCACCAGCACCTGCAACGTCGAAGTCAGGGAACAGAATTACAGAAACGAACTCTTCTGTACCTGTCCAACCAACAACATCGGTGAAGTCAACAGTGATCTTTGACCAACCCTGAGGAGCAGCCACAGTCTTGCCAAGAGCATTAGGGAAAGCTCTTAGCTCAACGCGTACTGACGAAGTTGCCTTCGGTGAGTAGTAGTTGAATGTGATTGTCTTGTGGGTTCCGTTAGTGACGCGCTTGTCAGCACCGAAACGAATCACGTTTACACCAGCATAAGTTGGAGCACCAACACCCTTGACGATCTTTAGAGCCTTGCCACCGTTACCACCAGCAGGAGCGTTGTCGATGGTTGTTACTGCACCTTCGAATCCACCTTCTGGCTTAGCTAGTGTTGAGTCTCCAACTACCTTCGCACCTAGAGTATCTGCCGCTTCGAATGTAAGAAGAGTGCTTGTTGCTTCTCTTGGTACAGAAACTTCAGGAATCTCAGGTGTTACAGCACCGTTGAATGCAAGGTTGTCTACGTAGTATGACTGCGCAGTGTCACCGGCAGGCTGGTTGAAGTCCGGGAAGATAGACACAATTGTGAACTCTTCTGTTGAAGTCCAACCGACTACATCGGTGAAGTCAAATGACATCTTTGACCAACCAAGTGGAGCGTTGATGATCTTTCCTAGGGCGTTCGGGTACGCACGCACTTCTACGTTCACTGGAGAGTTAGCCTTCGGTGAGTAGTAGTTGAATGTGATTACCTTGTGAGTTCCGTTGGTTACACGCTTGTCAGTTCCGAACTTGATGAAGGTCGCTCCAGCATAAACCTGAGCTCCAACGTTCTTTGTGATCTTTAGCGCGTTTCCACCGTTACCACCAGCTGGTGCAACTGCGATTGAAGTAGCAGCGCCTTCGAATCCACCCTGTGGCTTCTGAACTGTCGGCGCACCTTCAACTGCAGCACCTAGGGTGTCGCCAGTTTCAAAAGTAAGCAAAGTGCTTGTCGCTTCTCTTGGAGTTACTGGAGTAGGAATCGCAGGAGTTGTTGCTCCGTTGATACCAAGGTTGTCTACGTAGAAGATATCTCCAGCTGCAGGAACATCAAAGTCAGGGAACAGAATTACGTTCACGAACTCTTCTGTAGATGTCCAACCAACAACATCAGCGAAGTCAACAGTGATCTTTGACCAGCCCTGTGCTGCAGTTACTGTCTTACCTAGCGCATTTGGGTAACCGCGTAGTTCAATACGAACTGGAGAGTTAGCCTTTGATGAGTAGTAGTTGAAAGTAACTGCTGTGTGAGTTCCGTTTGTGACGCGGACTGTGCCAGCGTCAAAAGCCAAAACGTTAACACCAGCGTATGGTTGACCGTTCTTAACAATCTTCAAAGCCTTACCGCCGTTACCGCCAGCAGGAGCATCGTCAATAGTTGTTACTGCACCTGCGAATGAACCTTGCTTTTTCGCACCTGAAGCTTCGCCGACTACGCCAGCACCAAGTGTGTCACCAGACTCAAAAGTAACTAGAGTGCTTGTTGCACCACTTGGAGTCGGGATAGCTGGTGTTGTCGCGCCGTTGAAACCAACGTTGTCGATGAAGTACTTCTTGCCAGTCAATGGTGAAACTGCAGCAGCACCTGTGTAACCAGGTACGTCTCCGCCATTTACGAAGTTAGGGAAGATAACTGCTGCGGTGTATGTCTTTGCATCGTTGTAAGAAGCAAAGAAATCGAAGGTTAGTTTCTGCCAACCAGGAACAGCTTCAACCGCTTGGTTGATTTTTGACTGGTCTGTTGCTACCAACTGGAACTGAACTGGAGTGTTTACTGTCTCAGGTGAGTAGTAGTTCACAGTTACGGTCTTGTTTTCAGCATCTAGGAACTTTAGGGCCGATCCAGCAGTGATTAGGTTGACACCTGACCATGGGTTTCCAGCCTTTTCAATTTCTAGACCCTTGCCACCGTTACCGCCAGCAGGAACATCCTTGATTAGGGTTACAGCACCTTCGAATCCAGCACCGATTGCTGCAGCACCGTAGGCGTCTCCAGTTTCAAAAGTCATCAATGTGCTTGTTGCTTCTCTGGTTGCAGGAGCAACAGGAACGTAAACGTCAGCTGCTGTTCCACCGTTGATTGAGATGTTGTCAATCTCATATACCTGACCGGTGTTAGCTACAGGAGCTGCACCAGTGTAGCTTGTGTCAGCACCTTCGCGGAAGTTAGGGAAGATGATGAGCTTGGTGTAGCCACCGCCCCAGCTACCAACACCAGTGAAGTCAACTGTGATTGTGTTAAGACCAGGCTGAGCTTCAATAGCTTTGTAAGTAGCAGCAGGTGATTCAAGCTTTAGCATCACAGGTGATGGAGTTGCATCTGGTGACCAGTAGTCAAATGTAACTACCTTGTTGTCTGCAGAGGTGTAACCGTAAGGTGTTGATGATGCACCCAGTATGTTTACACCAGACCATGGATCACCATTTTTTGTGATGTGGAGAGTGTCGCCAGAGCCAGTCAGGTTGGTTCCTGCCTTAATCTCTGTAGAGGTTCCAGAAAAAGGACCGTCAGAACTGATCGCAAGAGCCTTTAGCGGATCGTTAGATTCGAAGCTTATGAAAAGAGGAGTTGCATCTAGTGCGTGAGCAGGAGATATTCCTGTTGCAAGGAGTGAACCAGTTGCTAACAGGAGAGCTACGCGGCTGGAAGCCTTACGTAGTTTCACTTTGTTAAGTAACATGTGTGCCTTTCATTACGATGTGGAATTGCCAACCCAAGGGGAGACCCTTGAATTGTTTACTTCGTTACACGCGCGCACACACGTCTAATTTCAAGAGTAAACCCCAATATTGGCTCGCGAAAGCGGTTTCGCGGATTTTGGCTTTTGTGTTATCAAATCTTTATCGACCGCCCAAATGGGGGCCAAAAAGCGAACATAAGCCCGATATTCGTGCTTTTTAGCTTGTCTTTATCTTGATTTCTTCAGCACCAATGCGGTTGGCCTTAAAAGTGTTCACTTCAGCCTCATCCGGGTAACCAATGGCAATTCCATAGATGAGCTTGTAGCCCTTAGGGATGTTGAATTCTTCGTGTACAGCCTTAGGCCAGATAGCCACTGCCCCCTGGGCACAAGCGCCTAAACCTTTGGCGTGAGCACTGAGCATCAGGTTCTCAGCGAATAAACCTGCATCATTAGCTGCAAATACAGAGAGTCCCTTATGGATAAAGACAAAGATCTCAACCGGAGCATTGAAGAACTCATAGTTCTTAGCCCACTGGGCATCTCTAGCCTTCTTATCCCCTCTGGCAACGCCTAACATCCCATAAAGTTCTTTACCTACTCTTTTGGCTCGAGGCTGAAGAGATTTTGGGTATGCCTTCATGATTGGGTAATCACTTAGGGGCCAAGCTTTAGGGGTAAATAGGAACTTGATCTTGTCCTTCAAGCTACCGCTTGTCACACCTGAGCCAACAGCCCAGCGCTCAAGCATGTCTTTAGAAATACGATCTCTAACCTCACCTGAGGCAACGGCCACCATGAAAGGTCTGGTGTTGCTCCAGCTAGGAGCGGTTAGGCCATCTTCGATGATTTCATCGATGATCTTGCTGTCAACTGGAGTCGACTTGAAGGATCGGGTAGTTCTTCTGCTCGCAAGGAACTCGCTGAATTCTTTAGATTTGATCATGACTCTAGGCTACCAAGAGCACTAGCCGTGAAGTTTACGAAGCTCTACTTTTCTATTGCAGGCCTTGGACCCCCAGGCAGCTAGTTCTTTAGCCTCTGCTTCAGACTCTGCTTTGATGATCCAGAAGCCTGACATGAACTCTTTATTGTCATGAAGAGGACCATCGGCAACCTGACCCGCACCTGCTCTGTTATCAAGAACACTTGCTGAACTTGGGTCTTCAATGCCGCAGGCCATAATCAACTGACCTTTTTCAGAGAGGTGGTCGTTGAATTCATCAATTGCAGCCATTTCGCTGGAATCTGCTGAATTACTTCTGTCATCAATAACAGCAATTAGAAATCTCATAAAAACCTTTTCGCTTGGAAACAAAAACATTCTAGCCATGCAATTCTCAGCGGATAGTCTTCTTTCATGGCCAGAGTTGCACAAACTAAAGGAGGGTTTCCCCCAAAGTTTTGTGTTACCTGCAAGAAGCCTTTTGAATGGCGTAAGAAGTGGGAAAGAGACTGGGACAACGTGCTCTACTGTTCCAAGAAGTGTAAATCAGCATGATTGAAAGAATCATCTACGTTCCTTTTGATCATCTGAATCTCAGTCACGGAGCTTTAGCTAAAGCCAATCCTCAAACAGATCTTGTTGTTCTAGTTGAGAGCAAGAGAATGGTGTCAGGTAGAGATTGGCATAAAGAACGCTTGTTCTTCATGATCTCTTCAGCACGACACTTTGTTCTAGACCTAGAAGCGAAAGGCTTCCAAGTTCAATACATAAAGGCAGAGAACACAATTGCTGGGCTTGAGCAAGCTCAGAAGTCTTTGAAGAGCAAGGTGCCTATTGTTTGTGCAGAACCTTCTTCTATAAAGCAGTATGAGCAACTACAGAAATATGGTGTTGAGTTTGTAACTAATGACTTCTTCCTAACCCCTAGAGAACTATTCAGAGAATGGGCTTCTAAGCAGAAGTCGTTTGTTATGGAGAACTTCTACAGACTTCAGAGAACACGTCTTGGCATCTTGGTTGAAGATGGAAAGCCTGTTGGTGGTCAATGGAACTTTGATCAAGACAACAGACTTCCACCGCCAAAGAACTACACCTGGCCTGCATACCTTGAGCAAGCTAGAGACTCAATAGATGTTGAAGTTGCTAAAGAACTTGGTTTAGAAATCTCGACCACTTGGGCAACAACCAGAGCTGGAGCATTAGCCCAACTCAAACACTTCCTTAAACACCACATGAATGCTTTTGGTCCGTATGAAGATGCTGTTGCTAAAGACAACTGGGCTATGCACCACTCATTGATTAGCCCTTACCTAAACAACGGACTACTTCATCCAGCTGAAGTTATCTCTGAAACCATCAAGGCCTATGAAAAGAATGATTATGCAATTCAGTCTGTTGAAGCTTACATTCGTCAGGTTATTGGTTGGCGTGAATACATCAATGGAATGTATTGGTTCTTAGGTTACGAATATCGTGAAGCCAATGCTTTGAAAGCTAACAGAACACTTCTAACTGTGTTTAAGAATTCAAAAGCAACTTCAATGAACTGTGTTCAGGGTGTTGTTGGAGATATAGAGAAACGAGCTTGGACTCATCACATTCCGCGGCTCATGATCCTAAGCAACCTGGCTCTGATTACTGGAGTGAATCCTCAAGAGTTCTTGGATTGGATGAGAGAGAACTTCATTGATGCAACCGAATGGGTAATGGTCCCAAACATCATTGGTATGGGAACATATGCCGATGGTGGAAAGCTAATGACCAAGCCTTATCCAGCTGGTGGCGCTTACATCTCAAGAATGACTGAGTTCTGTAAATCTTGTGTTTACGACCCTAAGAAGAGATCAGGTGATGATGCTTGTCCGTTCTCAACTCTCTACTGGGACTTCTTAGATAGACATAGAGAAACATTCAAGATGAATCACCGTATGGCTCAGCAGCTCAAAGGTTTAGACCGATTATCTGATCTAGAAGAACTGAGAGAACGAGCAAAGGTAGTTCTAAAGGGCCTAGATAAAGGAACCATCTAGCCCTTTATCTAGCCTTGAGTTAGTCTTTAGATATGCAAGCAAAGCCTTTACTGATCTTTGATGGGGACTGCGGGTTCTGTACGACAGCAACGAATTTCATCCTCAAACACACAACAACTCCTATTGAGGCAACACCTTTTCAGTTCATAGACCCAGCGGTACATGGGCTAACTCTTGAGCAAGTACAGGCAAAGGTCTATCTAGTTGTTGATGGCAAGAACTATGCAGGCCATGAGGCTTTCTCCAACTTATTCAAAATTCAAAACAATGTTTTCCTTAGAGCTTATGGAAATCTGATATTGATTCCACCATTTGTTTGGCTAGCAAAGCCTGGATATGCATTGGTAGCCAAGTATCGCCAGAAGCTGCCTGGCGGAACACCTGCTTGCAAGATGCCTAGATAATGAAGAAAACCATCCAACTCCTGATTGGGCTCTTTCTAGCTCTTGTTCTCACTCCACTTAGCCCAAGTGTTGCTGATGTGAACGACTTCTCTTTTGAGAGCTTTGATGCAACATATGAAATCTCAGTGAATGAGCAAGAAGACAAAAGATCAGAGATGGTTGTCACTGAAAAGCTTGTCGCCAATTTTCCCTTAATTGAACAAAACAGAGGAATAAGAAGAAGTATTCCTCTAATCAGCTACCAACTCTTTCCAGGTCTTATTGAAGTTTTGTCAGTTACAGATGAAGCAGGTAAAGCAAGAGACTTTGAGCAGACTACAGACAGCGAGTTTCTGCACCTAGCAATCAAGTCAAAAGACGACTCTTATGTGTTTGGTAAACAAACCTACGTAATCAAGTACAAACAGAATTGGGTTATCACTAACTGGGAGAGCGGTGACCGCAACAAAGAGCCAAGCGAGTTCTATTGGGACATCAACGGTAACGGTTGGCTTCAAAGCTTTGGTCGTGTTTCAGCAACCGTAATTCTTGATCAAGCCCTAAGCCAGAACGTAATCCCGAAATCAGTGCGCTGCTACGAAGGTGATTTCGGGGCAACCGGTTCCTGCAAGATCTCTCAACCTAGCGAGAACACTTATGTCTTTAGCTCGACAGATCTAAAGTCACGCCAGACCCAAACAATCGCGATTGGTTTTAACCCTGGTGTCGCAAATGTAGATGGCCCTCAGGCAGTTGACAGCCCTTACTTCATCTGGTTCCTGCTAACTCTTTTCGCACTTGTTGCGATATTGATCTGGGCTATTTTCTATCGAGTCACCCAACTTAGAAATCTAGGGAAAATCTCAATAATCGTTCCTCAGTATCAACCACCTAAGTCACCTGACTTAGCAGTGTCAGCGCTTGTGTCTAGAAAGTCTGCTCACCTAAATCAAGCAAGTGTTATCGAGCTAGCTGTAAAAAATCTGATTGAGATTGAACAAGTTGCCGAGCCAAAGAAAGATAGCTTCATTCTCAGAAAAACTTCCGAAGTAGCTACGAACCCGAATCAGCTAGAACTACTAACCGCTCTTGGACTTTCTAAAGCAGGGGATGAAGTCAACCTGTCAGGAGACATGGACGCAACCGAACAGGCAGCTCTTTCAAAGAGGCTCCTTGCAGTCAAAAGCAAAATTACTCGTCAGGTTAACTCAGGTGGTTATTTCAAGAAGAGGGCGCTGGGTATTCCTGCACTAGTTTTCGTTGGAGCACTCGCAACCCTTATAGGACACATCATTTCTGCACTAGGTCTCGCTTCAGACAGTGTCTACGATGTTTCGGCTGTGCCAGTACTGTTGGGAATGCCTTACTTAGTGACCTATTGGTTAATACTTTCTAAGCGTGTGATGACTGCAAAGGGCGTTGAGGTAGATGCTTATCTCAAGGGCATGAAAATGTATATCGAACTTGCAGAGAAGGATCGTTTAGATTTTCTCCAATCCCCCAAAGGTGCAGGGCTAAAGCCTTCAGAAATTGAGGGAAGAACTGTTTTGAAGCTTTATGAAGATGTATTGCCTTGGGCAATTCTTCTCGGGCTCCATAAACAATGGAATGGTGTTCTAAACACTCTTTATGAAAAAGATTCAACACCGGTTTGGTTTGTTGGAGCTCCAGTTTTCTCTGAGAGTTTCTCTAGCCTGGATCGTATTCTGGCCCAGTCACTGAGCGTTGATTCATCAGGCGGTTCTGGTGGAGGCGGTTCTGCTGGTGGCGGTAGCGGCGGCGGCGGCGGAGGGGGAATCTAGGAACTACTTCTTGTAGGCAAGAAGTTTTTCTAGTTCACCAAAGATCTCTAGAGCAGCAGCTGTTCCAGTTCCAGAAACAATCTGCTTTCCATTGTTGTCTGTGAGAGTGATCTCAACTGTTGAATCCATAGTCTCTTCAACTCTTCTATGCATGTTCTTATGAAGAGGTGCATGAAGTAGGCCACCACGAGTTCTTTCGGCTTTCAGATCTAGGGTTCCGTCAGGACCAGCTACTTGCCAATACACGTGAGTGTCATCAACTCTTAGTTCCAACTCTTTAGCCCCGTTATATGTGGTCCAGCTATAAAGCCTTCCTTCATGCATAAGACCCATGATGAAACCTCTGAAGGATTTGCCAATCCAAGGAATGATGGCAGCTGATGCAATAAGAGATGTTTCATTGTTGAAATCAAAGTGATTGGTTTGCATCCAGATATATCCAGAAGGGAATCCTTTTCCCCAATCTGTTTCTATGTAGCCTTTGCCTTTATAGAAAGATTGTTCTTTGCCTTCAACTTTTAGAGCACCTTCTAGTTGATGACCAAAGCTAACGATGCCGTGGAAGCATTCCATGAATGGAATTAGTCCGTACCAGCCCATGATTCCTGGACTTCTTAGAGTTACTGGCCATGGGACAAAAGGTGTTGTGATGGAGATGGTTCCCTGCAGTTGAGGAAGATCAAGTCTCACTTCAGTTTCACTGAAGAAGTTATTTCCTATTTGAACTTCAAACTTGTCAGTTGCTGCTTTGAACTCAGAGCTATCGAATGAGTGAAACCAACTTCTTCCTGTTGAACCATCGAGAACTTGAATAAAGGCTTCATCTTTGCTTTGACGCTCATTGCTGTCAGCTTTATCAATGCCCTTAAAGATGCCTGGGATAACAGCCCATCTTTGAGAGAGATCAGCAGAGACTAACTTCACATACCAGCCTTCAAAGAATGGGCTGGACTTGCCTTTACCGTGGAAGGCTTCAGGGTGTTTAACACCTTCAAGGAAACTTAGTGGGCTCTGCATGCTTTGATGCTATCTCCTATAGAGGTGGGTTAACCTTGACGTATGAAACCTTTCCAAATCTCAAAAGAAGCAGCCGCTGCCTTAGATGCAGGGAAGCCAGTAGTAGCCCTAGAGTCAACAATCATTTCTCATGGTCTACCAAGACCTCAGAACCTAGCTGCTGCTATTGAATTCGAAGAGATTCTTAGAGAGCAGGGAGTTACTCCTGCAACTATCGCCATTTTGGATGGTGTTCCTCAGATTGGTTTGGATTCAGTTGGTGTTGAGCGTATTGCTAATGAAGATCTAGCTAAAGCCAGCGTAAGAGATATTCCTATCCTTGCTGCTCGTAAAGAAAGCGGAGCTACCACAGTCGCTGCTACAGCTCACCTAGCATCTCTTGCTGGTATCCGAGTATTTGCTACCGGTGGTCTGGGAGGAGTTCACAGAGGAGCTAACACAACCTTTGATGAATCAGCAGACCTTTCTACTCTTGCTGTTACACCCATCACTGTTGTTTGTGCTGGTGTGAAATCAGTTCTAGATATCTCAGCAACACTAGAAAGACTTGAATCACTTTCTGTTCCAGTTATTGGTTGGCAGACCAAAGAGTTCCCTGCCTTCTGGCTAAACCAATCTGGTCTTCAGATTGATTGGTCCCTAGACACAACAGACCAGATTGCTCAGGCAATGAAGGCTCAAGATGAGCTTGGTCACAACCAAGGAATTGTTATCGCTAACCCAATTCCAGTTGGATTGCAGTGGGATCCAGCAGAGCACGACCGTGTTCTACAAATCGCATTCAAGGCAGCAGATGCTGCTGGTGTTCACGGTAAGGCTGTAACACCATTCCTACTTGGCTTCATTGTTGAAGAGTCAAAGGGTAGAAGCCTTGAAGTGAATCTTGATCTTGCTAGAAACAACGTCAAGCTTGCTGGTCAGATTGCAACATCCTGGTCGAAAGTGAACTAGTGGAAAGAGTCTTAGTTATTGGCGATGTTATTGATGACATCATTGTTGTCCCTGAAGGACAAGTAAGAGCCAATACTGATACCAATGCCCAGATCACCCAAACACTCGGTGGATCAGCTAGCAACATGGCTAGCTGGGCTTCTCATGAAGGAGCAGAAGTAACTTTTATCGGTTGTGTTGGTAGTGCTGATGAAGACAGAGTTGCTAAAGAGTTTGAAAGCTATGGGGTTCATGCGGAGCTGCAAACAAGTGAAACTCTAAAGACAGGATCACTTGTTGTCTTGGTTGAAGGCGCTTCAAGAAGCATGCTCACCGATAGGGGAGCTAACAAAGAGTTATCTCTTGAAGAGCTCACTATTGATTACCTAAGTGATTTCTCTTATGTGTTTCTATCTGGCTACACACTCTTTGGTAGATCAGAAGCAGAGATCAAGAACTTTATCTTTAGAGTTCAAGATGCTGGGGCGCTACTAGCAATTGATCCAGGTTCTGCTGGCTACATCAAAGACTTTGGTGTCGAAGAATTCAAGTCTTGCGTAAATGGCGTAGATATTCTTTTGCCTAATGAAGAAGAGTTTGAACTTCTATCTTCAGAACCATCACACATCACAATCGTCACTAAAGGTAGTAACGGAGTTGATCTCTATATAGAAGGAATCAAAACTAATTCTTTTGAAGCGGAGAAAGTTACAGCAATAGATCCAACTGGTGCTGGCGATGCTTTTGCTGGTTCGCTAATTGCAAACCTGTCAAAAGGTGTTGAGCTTCATAGTGCAATTGAGAATGCAACAAAGACTGCTGCAAAAGCAGTTACTACTATTGGTGCCCGCCCTCAGCTTTGAATCTTTCAATAGATTCATCAATTAGTCGCTGAGCTTCTTCTTTACCTGCCCACTTACCAACCTTGACCCACTTGCCTGGTTCTAGATCTTTGTAGTGAGTGAAGAAGTGCTCTAGCTCATCTTTAGTCTGCTGAGGAACATCGTTGATGTCCTGGATGTGTTCCCAACGCTTGTCCTTTACTGGAACACAAAGAATCTTCTCGTCGATGCCGCCATCGTCTTCCATAGGCAATACACCTACTGGTCTTACCTCAACGATTACACCTGGGAATAGTGGGTATTCCAGAAGAACTAGTGCGTCTAATGGGTCTCCATCGCCACCTAGGGTGTTGTCAAAGTATCCGTAGTCCACTGGATAGACAAAAGGGGTGAACAGAACACGGTCCAAACGGACTCGTCCTGATTCGTGGTCAACCTCATATTTGTTACGGCTTCCACGAGGAATCTCGATGATGGCGTCAATAGACATGCTTCTCCTAAATAGGCTAGTTACAACAAGAATACCGAAAGGCGACAATGTCCGAGCGACCTAGGCTAACCCCAGCAATGGCGGATGTCCGTCGTGCTATTCGGGATGCCTGGGATCAAGTAGGGCTA
>CANLCU010000004.1 GCA_947489135.1 Micrococcales bacterium | reverse complement strand
GAAGCTGGCAGTAAGTCTGTGGTTGATCTGCATGGTCGTCTAGATCGAGTTGTTTGCATGGGTTGCAACGACTCCATCGCGAGAATTGAAATGGATAGTTTCCTCAAGGAATTGAATCCTGACATCACAAAAGACGTCTCAGTTGAATTCACGCCTGATGGCGATGCCGAGATTGAAGGAACAGAGAACTTCCTCGTTCCAAGTTGCGCTAAATGCAATGGTGTTTATAAGCCAGATGTGGTCTTCTTTGGTGAATCAGTTCCAAGTGCTCGAGTTGAACTAGCTCTGAATCTCCTAGAGGATTCAGATATTCTCTTGGTGGCAGGAACATCGCTAACAGTTAACTCAGGGTATCGATTCGCCAAGCAGGCATCAAAGACTCAGAAACCTATAGTCGTTGTCAACTTAGGTCCTACACGTGCCGATCATCTAGCTAACGCAAAAATCGAGGCGAACACTTCATTGGCTTTAGAAAGGCTCTTAGTTGACTGAAACAATTCTTGGACTACTCAGACATGGTCAAACGGATTGGAACATCGATCTCAGACTCCAAGGTTCCACAGACATTCCTTTGAATGACACTGGACGTACTCAGGCTCGTCTTGCTGCGTCATCATTGAATCGTGAAGACTGGGATGTAATCCTCGCCTCTCCCCTATCTAGAGCAAAAGACACAGCGGACATAGTTGCACACGAGTTAGGTATGAATGTTGTTGTGGTGCCGGAGCTGATTGAAAGGTCATTCGGAGTAGCAGAAGGATTAGATCACGCCTCATGGCGAAAACTCTATGAAAGTCATCAAGTCATCGAAGGTTTAGAGTCTCTAGAGGATCTTCGAACAAGAACAGTTCAACTACTTGACCTAATCGCCAACGAGTATTCAGGCAAGAGAGTACTGGCGGTTTCCCATGGAGCCTTCATCCGTAAGGTTCTGAACATCGTTACTAACGGTGAATTGCCTCGTGAAGGCGAACGTCTAAGCAATGCATCCCTGAGTAGATTTATGCACGCCGATGGTACCTGGACCATTACTGATTACAGACCGGAGTCCTTAGGAATCTAGATCCTCGAATTGTTTTAGTAGAGCGTCAGCGGATTTATCCCAATCAAACTCGTTTGCTTGCTTTACTGACAAAGCTGACTTCTTTTTCCATCGAATCTCATCTTCTAGAGAATTGAGTGCATTGGCAAATCTTTCAGGGCTATCAATATCAAAGTAGGTACCTGCCGAGTCAGCTACTTCCTTAAATATCTCAAGTTCAGATACAACAACTGGTGTACCTAGTTGCATTGCCTCAACCAGAGGTATTCCGAATCCCTCATCCTTGCTAGCTGAAACTAATGCAAAAGCTGAGACTAGAAGTTCTCGGTACTCCGTATCGGTCACACCGTTGTGGAAAACAACATTTGCGCCGTTTAGGTCTGCCAGCTTTTGCAGCGATGTCTTTCGTTGTTCTGAGATTTTGCTCAGCAGATGCAAAGTGAATTCAGGCGCTAAACCTGCACCTTTGATAAGGGTCTCAACGTTTTTGTAAGGCATGAAAGAACCGATGTAGATCAAGTTCTTAGTAGAAGCCATTGACCTGGCTTGAATCTGACCGACTTTTTCTGGCGCGTTATAGACAATAGCTATTGGTTTACGAGTGAGGTGATGCTGCTCCATCAGAATCTTCGAAGTTCTAGAAACAGTGGCGACTGCGTCGGCTCTAGTAAGAAGCCATCTCTGTGGCTGGTAACTGAGGTGGTAGAGACGCCAGATGATTCGAACCAACAGATTCAAATCTTGAGGAGGTTTGCGGTGGCGGTAATAGATCAAGTCGTGCAGAGTAAGTATCAGTTTGTACTTTCTACCCACACTGCCCATCAATTGCATTGGTGAAAACACGTGGGTTGCACCCAGTCGGTTGAGTTTGCGAGCTATGAAGAACTCAACTGGAGATTGTGGATTGTTCAAGACAACGTACTCAATACCTACAGGTAAGGACTCCAGTTGTCTCAAATCATGAATGATTGCGACAACTCGAATTTTGCTAGCCAAGGCTTTCGCCAACTCAGCACTAAATCGGCTTATGCCGTCGTGCCTATCGGTTCTAATGAATCTCGCATCAAAGTGAAGTGTCTGCATCTTGATAACTACTTTGAAAAGAATTCGTTCATGACTTCAATAGCTTCTGAAGCTGCCTCATAGTGAACTAGATGTCCACAGCCTTTAATCTCGTGAACACTTGCGTTATCCATGGTCTTGGCAAAATCATAAACGGCAGATACGGGTGTTATTTCGTCAAGTTCAGCGGCAATCAGTAGAACTGGTTTGTGAATCTCTTTAACAAATGGGATCACAACGTTGTCAGTTGCCGCTAAATAGGCTTCCCAAACAACTTGAGAGTTAGCGAAGCTGTTGAAGTGACTGCGGTGCTGCTGCTTGATCCATTTGCGAAGTGCTTTGTCTTTTGACTTGGTTGTGTATGCAGACATCGAGTCAACCAAGAGATACGTCTTGGTCATCTTGTTGCCTACATACTCCGGAACGATGTGAGCCAACCAGTAGTAGAACTTCACAAACTCAAGAAGCACCTTTGAAATACCTACGACTTTTCCGCCAGCTACGGGATTCACGAGAACAATCTTTGAGAACAGACCTAGTTTGGCCTCTGTTGAGCTCACAACTAAAGTTCCGAAAGAGTGACCGACCACAAAAGGACTCTTTAGTTCGAGTTTGTCTAGGAATGCTTTGAACCAAACTGAATAGGACTCCAGGGAGTGTTCTACCTTCATTGGGTCAGAGGTACCAAAACCAGGCAGGTCAGGAGCAATCACGTTGTAGTTGGTTAGGCCGCCAGCAAATGCCTCTAGTCCGTGGTGATCTCCCCTATAACCGTGAACCAGAACCAGAGTCTCAGCATAATTGGTGTTCCCAGTGGTCGCTGGATAAAGCCAGTAGTTGGTGTTCACGCCATCAATCGATACGGACTTAGCTACGGCTCTATCCCGTGCTTCTGCGGTAAGTTCAGCGGAAGATTTCATTTGCACCTCCCATGCCCAATTTCCTCCCCTAATTCTATCCAAACAACGACCAGCAGGCCCTACGAGGCAATGTCCGTTGCTCCAAGTAGTCTGTGTGTGTGAATGAAGCGACTAATAAATTGAAATTACCCAACTGGTTAGACACCATCGCAGTTTTTGATACAGAAACTACTGGGCTTAACCTTGCTCAAGACAGAATTGTCACTGCGGCCCTGCACAGAATGACTTCGGATGGAGAGATTATCCCCGGTGGATTCGACTGGGTAATCAACCCTGGTATTCCTATTCCAGAAGTAGCCAGCAAGGTACATGGTTTTTACGATAAAGACGTGGCTGAAGCTATGCCTTCTTCTCAAGGAGTCCCGCAGATTGTAGACGCAATTAATGCTTGCTTCGCTGAAGGAATCCCAGTGCTTGCATACAACGCTGCCTACGACTTCACCATCCTTCACTACGAGGCGATTCGTAATGGAGTGAACCCACTCGAATTCGGTTTAGTTATCGATCCTCTGGTTATCGACAAGACAATTGATAAATACCGCAAAGGTAAGCGAAATCTGGTTTCTGCTGCAGAGCGTTATCAAGTTGAACTTCTCGCCGCTCACACTGCTAAAGACGACGCAGTTGCAGCTGGGCACGTAGGACTTGCAATGCTCAGATTCTTCTCTGCGATGGAGAAGCCTGTCGTAGCATTCCCTGCTTCAGCTCAGATCTTGCATGACGAGCAGGCTAAATGGGCAGATGAGATTGAAGCAAGTTACGCGAAGTGGCGTCAACAGGATGTGCCGGACTACAAGCCCGTTTTCGGTTGGCCGGTAAAGAAGCTAGCTTAAATGAAAAATGGACCTCAATTGAGGTCCATTTTCTTAGGTTCAGAAACTAGTTCTGAGTACCGAAGTTCCTGTATCGCTCGTTGAACTTCTCAACGCGACCAGCTGAGTCCATGATTCTCTGCTTACCTGTGTAGAACGGGTGAGACTCTGAAGAGATTTCAACGTCGAATACAGGGTAAGAGTTTCCGTCTTCCCACTCAATGGTCTTGTTGCTAGTAACGGTTGAGCGAGTAAGGAAAGATACTCCTGATGCTAGATCACGGAATACTACGGTCTCGTACTTTGGGTGGATGTCAGCCTTCATGAGAAAACTCTTTCAATTCAAAGGGATGTTGTGCTCTAAGCACTCTGTAAAGACTATACCAAAACAGGTAAGGTTCGCCAGTAGTTATTTGGCTCTAACTGCAAATCTTCCTGATTGGAAGGCAACTTCTAGAGGCAAACCATAGGCTTCGCTTAGCTTTTCAGTGGTCAGAGTGTGGTTTATAGGGCCACTGGCGATGATTCTCCCCTGGTTTAGGACCAAGGCGTGAGTAAAGCCAGCTGGGATCTCTTCTAGGTGGTGCGTGACCATAATGATTGCTGGAGCTGCTGGATGAGAGGCATACCCGCTCAAAATCTTGATAGTAGCTTCTCTAGAACCAATGTCTAAGCTCGCCACAGGCTCATCTAAGAGAAGCAGTTCAGGGTCAGGCATAACTGCTCTTGCGATTTGAACTCTTTTACGTTCCCCATCGCTTAGTGTTCCAAATGGTCGATCAGCATATTCACTGAGATGCCATTCAGTAAGGACTCGTCTGGCTCTGCGTTCATCAACATCTTCATATTTCTCTTTGAAACGTCCCGTAACGGCGTATGAAGCTGTCATGACTGCGTCTAGGACAGTTTCTGAATTTGGAATACGACTAGCTATAGCAGTTGATGCAAATCCAATACGAGTTCTAAGGTCAAAGACGTTGATCTCCCCTAGCGCCTCGCCTAGGACAGATGCTGATCCTGAGCTTGGTTGCATTTGAGCAGCCGCTATCTTCAGGAGAGTAGTTTTACCGGCACCATTAGGGCCAACTATGACCCAGCGTTCATTGTCCTTAACCGTCCAGGTGATATCGCTCAAGATGGTTTTATCTGATCGCATCACCGATACGTTGTTGAAAGACAGCACTTCATTCATAGGATTTCAGCCTAGGCTATGGAAAATGTATGAGGTTGTGTGACACACAGTTACCGCTTCAGCGAGTCGCTCGTGAAATAGGCAATAAGGTTTTCTTTATGAACCAAAGCCCTCGCCTTCTAGTCGTGCTCGACGTTGACTCAACGCTCATTGAGCAGGAAGTCATCGAGCTTCTAGCTGACTGTGCTGGAAAAAGGCAAGAGGTTGAGGCTGTAACAGAACGTGCGATGTCTGGCGAACTTGATTTTGCTGCCAGTCTCAAGGCCAGGGTGAGCTATCTAAAAGGACTGCCTGAGAGTGTTATCCAAGAGACACTTGCTAAATGCACACCAACAAAAGGTGCAAAGGAACTCATCGCAGCAGTGCATGCAGCAGGCGGAAAAGTTGGAGCGGTATCGGGTGGCTTCTCTCAGCTTCTGGATCCAATTGCCAAGAGCATGAATCTAGATTTCTCCAGAGCAAATCAGCTGGAAGTGATCGATGGAATTCTCACCGGTGAAGTTATTGGAACCATCATTGATAAACCTGCTAAAGCTACTGCACTAATTGAGTGGGCTAAAGCTTCAGGAATTGATATCGAGAACACAGTCGCAATCGGCGACGGTGCTAACGATTTAGACATGATGGCTGTTGCCGGATTAAGTATTGGCTTTAATGCGAAGCCGAGAGTAAGAGCAGCGGCTGATTTGATTCTTGACTCTGGAGACCTGAGTGACGCTATTGCCCTAATTGGTCTTTAGTGACCAGTTGAATGTAGTCCACCGTCGACGTGAATGATTTCACCAGTTGTCTTCGGGAACCAATCACTTAGTAGAGCAACAATTCCTCTCGCTGCTGGTTCAGTGTCTGCTAGCTCCCAGTGCAGTGGTGCACGATCAACCCAAATGTCTTCCATGCTTGAGAATCCAGGAATACTCTTACCTGCTGGCGTGCGAAGAGGACCAGCTGAGATTAGGTTCACTCTGATGTTGTCTTTTCCTAGGTAGCGAGCTAGGTAACGAGAAGTTGATTCGAATGCAGCTTTAGCAACACCCATCCAGTCGTATACCGGCCATGAAACAGAAGCATCGAATGTTAACCCCGCTACTGATGCACCATCTCTAAGAATTGGTTTTGCAGCCATGGTGATCGACTTCAAAGAATAAGCAGAGACTTGAACAGCTGTTGCTACATCTGGCCACTCTGTTTCTAGGAAGTTTCCACCTAGAGCTGTGCCCGGTGCGAAAGCGATAGCGTGAACAATTCCATCTAGATGTGGAAGATGTTCTAAAACTCTTGAAGGAAGAGCAGCTAGATCTTCATCATTAGTGGCATCAAGTTCAATAACTGCACATGGCTTTGGAAGTCTTAGAGCGATCTTCTCTGTGATAGCCATCATTCGACCATAGGAAGAAAGAACGATGTCGGCACCTTGTTCTTGAGCTATACGAGCAACTGTGAAAGCAATAGATGCCTCAGTTAGCACTCCGGTGATAAGAAGTTTCTTGCCTTCTAGAATTCCCATGATTTGTCGATCTTTCTGATTGGTTTATCTTGACTGTCTAATTCTGCCAGCATGTTCCTTGAAATAGGCCTAGTGGCCCATGCCAAGTCCGCCATCAACTGGAATAACAGCACCTGAAATGTAGGCGGCGTCATCACTTGATAGCCAAACAACTACCTTTGCTACCTCTTCAGGAGAGGCGAAGCGTCCAGCTGGAATCTTTGCCTTGTACTGGTCTTGAACCTCTTCGCTTAATTCCGCTGTCATGTCAGTATCAATAAATCCTGGAGCTACTACGTTTGCTGTGATGCCACGACCACCCAGTTCCCTAGTTAGAGATCTAGCCATACCAACTAGCCCGCTCTTGGCTGCTGAGTAGTTCACTTGTCCAGCACTTCCTAGAAGACCGACAACTGAACCGATAAAGATGACTCTTCCGAACTTGGCTTTCATCATGCCTTTGGTTGCTCTCTTTAGAACTCTGAATGATCCTGTGAGATTAGTGTTTAAGACATCTTCAAAGTCTTCATCAGTCATTCTCATCAGCAAAGTGTCTTTGGTAATACCAGCGTTGGCAACAAGAATCTCTACTGGGCCTAGCTTCTCTTCGATCTCAGCAAAGGCAGCATCAAGAGATGCTGGGTCTGTAACGTCAGCTTTGACAATTAGAGATCCTGCTGGTCCTTCACCACTTCGAACAGTCACCGCTACTCGGTGCCCTGCTTTGATGAATTCCTCAGCAATAGCCTTACCTATGCCTCGGTTTCCGCCGGTTACTAAAACAGTTCTTGAAGTTGACATCTGGTTTCGCCTTCTGAAATAACTAGGTGATAATTGCTAGTGAGCACCACAAGTCTATATCTGGCTTTGTTCAGAGTGCTCGAGGTTAGGAACCTAAAAATTGTCTAAAGCTCAGTCGGTAACTTCTCTGGAGGTTTCGCCTGAAGAAGAGCGTAGATCTCGCTTCATAAAGTACACCGTAGCCATGATTATCAGAGTTATCTGCGTGGTTTTAGCGGTTATCGTGCCGCTAGGTTGGCTTACAGTGCTATTCGCCTCTGGAGCCATATTCCTTCCATATTTCGCTGTTGTCATAGCTAACGCCCAAGGTGCAAACTCCTCCAATTCATCTAGAAAGTCTGCAGAAGCTCCAACAATCAGTATTTCTGCCGATTCGTTCAAGGCTGCAAAGAGTAAGAATGAAGACAACAAGTAGCCCAAAGAGAAACTGGTTAAGTTGGGCACTTCTCGTTGTGTCCTTCACAGTTGCCTGCTGGTTCTTATCCCAATGGCAGTTCGACAGGCAAGCTGAAGTAGTAGCGAAGAACAACCTGATTGAGGCCAACTACAACGAAGAGTCCAAAGAACTAATCGAGGTACTTAGACCAGATGATTCTTGGCGAGACACCTTTGAGTTCCGATCAGTTTCGGTTAAAGGTGAGTATCTTCCTGACCAAAGCTATCTAGTAAGAAACCGTCCTTTGAACGCCTATCCAGGATTCTTGCAACTGGTTGCTTTCAGGACAAACGAGGGTTCTGTCATCTGGGTTGAACGAGGTTGGCTTCCAACTGGTAGTTCATCGGATACTCCCGATGATGTTCCTCAAGTGAATGAGGAAGTAAGAACGCTGCAACTCAGATTGCGTCCATCGGAACCAGATCTTGATAGAACAGCTCCTGAGGGTCAACTCTCAAGTCTTTATCTTGCTGAGATTAGTTCCACTCTCGGAGGCGATGTCTACATTCAGGCCTACGGCAGATTGATATCAGAATCCCCTAGTCTTCCAACGGGACAGCAGATTCCGAAGCCAATCTTGAGTGAAGGTAATCATCTAAGTTATGCATTGCAGTGGATTCTGTTTGGGTTGATGGCAATTGGTGCAGTCCTATGGACTCTTTCTCAAGAGCGTCGAAGAAAAGCTGGGCTACCACCAAGGAAACTTAGAATCCTCAACCGAGATAAAGATGCTGAGATTGAAGACAAACTTCTAGATTAAGAATTACTTCTTAACTGCTCGAAGTGCAACGATTCCGAATCCAACCTTGTTGATGACATCGGCAAACACGTAGATGATTGCAGCTACACAGACTGCAAGTTCAATGGTTTGAGCTTCTGTTCCAGAGATCTCTAGGAACTCTTGTGTTGCAGTTCCAATTGGATAGATTGCCCAACCGATGATTACGAACTTCTTCATCGTCTCGATAGATTTCTTCATTGCTGCTGAACCCTTAGTTGGTCTGATGTTCCAGATTGTGTAAGCAATCCAAGCCCAAGCAAGTGAAGAAATAATGAAGTTGACATAGTTCCCGATGTTTCCAGGTTGACCAACTTCACCAAAGTAGCCTGTGATGATCATGACCAAGTCAGCGAGCACCAGACGATAGGTAGTTCCCTTTGGCGCACCAGCAAGAGATGCGATGATTCCAAACTCAAGAAGTAGAAGTGGTGTTGTAAGAATCCAGTCGATGTATCTAAGTGGCATCGTCGATTCGATTGCTGCAACGTCTGTAAGACCTGGGAATGAAACAACATCCTTCATCTGCCAATACAAGATAGCTGCGATGAAAGTAATAAGAGCAGCATATGTAGCTGTTGACTTGTGCTCAGGTTTTAATTCTGTTCTTTCAAGCACGAAGTATAGAGTTCCAGCTGCCATTGAGACAAAGCCGAGCATGAAAATAGCCTGAGTGAGAGTTATTAGATTCAAGTGTCTGATCCTTTCCAGTTATCTATGAAAACACTATTGGGGAAAGGTAGAAATGCTGTTTAAGACAGCACTATCAAGTCGCGGTAGCCATCATTCCAAAGGTCTTCCTGCCCGTCAGGCATGACAAGTACACGCTCAGGATTCAGGGCGTCTACGGCACCAACATCGTGAGAAACAAGCACTACAGCCCCTGTGAAGGAGGCAAGAGCCTTGAGTATTTCCTCACGGCTAGCAGGATCAAGGTTGTTCGTAGGCTCGTCAAGCAGCAATACATTGGCTCTGGATACAACTAGAGCGGCTAGGGCTAATCGAGTCTTCTCGCCACCACTTAGTACCGCTGCTGGTTTGTCTACATCATCGCCAGAGAAAAGGAATGAACCCAAGACTTTCCTTGCGTCAGTGTCATTTAGTTCAGGTGCTGAATTCTGCATGTTCTGAAGAACGGTCTTAGTTACGTCAAGAGTTTCGTGCTCCTGAGCGTAGTAGCCAATCTTTAGTCCATGACCTGCGTCGATCTGTCCAGTATCAGGATCTTCAACAGCTCCAAGAATGCGAAGCAATGTGGTTTTTCCTGCACCGTTCAAGCCGATAATTACTACACGTGAACCTCGGTCAATTGCTAAATCAACCGCTGTAAATATTTCAAGAGACCCATAGCTCTTGCTTAGGTTGTGTCCGAACAACGGTGTCTTACCGCATGCCTGAGGGTCAGGGAATCGAATGTTAGCAACGCGGTCTCTCTCACGAACATCATCGAGTGAACTAAGTAACTTCTCAGCTCTCTTGTTCATCTGATGAGCTGCAGATGCCTTAGATGCTTTCGCTCCAAACTTTGCAGCTTGTAGTTGCAGTACAGAAGCCTTCTTTTCCGCAATCGCGCGATCACGCTTGCGACGTTCTTCATCGGCCTCACGTTGCTTTAGGTATGCTCGCCATCCCATGTTGTAGATATCGATGACCCCGCGGTTGGCATCAAGATAGAAAACCCTGTTAACTGTTTCTTCAACGATGTCGATGTCGTGGCTGATAACAATCAGTCCACCCTGGTAACTCTTTAGGAATTCCCTTAACCAGATAATGCTGTCAGCATCTAAGTGGTTAGTTGGCTCATCAAGAATCATTGTTGTAGCGTCAGAGAAAAGGATTCGAGCTAACTCAATTCTTCTGCGCTGTCCACCTGAAAGCGTTCCAATAGGTTGGCTAAGTACGTTTGGCTTTAGCCCAAGGTTGCTTGCAATAGCTGCAGCTTCAGCTTCCGCTGCGTAACCGCCATTAGCTTGGAACTCATTCTCAAGTCTCTCGTATCGCTCCATAGCCTTGTCATAGACAGCCTCGTCAACTGAACCCATCTGCTCTCTAGCAGCTTCCAGCTTCTTCAAGATTGTGCCTAGGCCTCTAGCGTTGAGGATTCGATCGCTGGCTAATTCTTCAAGGTCACCAGTTCTAGGGTCTTGGGGAAGGTAACCGATTTCCCCAATACGCTCTACAATGCCATTACTTGGTTGGAAGTCTCCAGCTATTACCTTGGTCAAAGTGGTTTTTCCTGCGCCATTGCGACCTACAAGCCCAACTTTGTCGCCTTTAGATACTTGGAAATTTACCCCAGACATCAACACTCTTGCACCAATGGTTATCTCAAGTTCACGCACGTTAATCATGACGGAACTCCAATTGGTGGTTGATTTGAATGGAAACCAAATTTGGCTTCATGTACTACCCTACAATTAAGAAAACCCTCAGGCATGAAAGGCCACCAAGTGAGCATTGCACAAACCAGGAACCTAACCTTCATCGATACCGTCATCTCTCGTTCAAGAGTCTCAGATGTCGCTCTAGTTTCAGCTGGTGTCTTGATCACCGCTCTAGCGGCTCAGGTTTCTATTCCTGCTCTCCCAGTTCCTTTCACCCTTCAGACTCTTGCAGTTCTCTTGATTGGTGCAACTTACGGAGCAGCACGTGGAGCCATCACAATGGGTGTTTACGCTCTTGTTGGTGTTCTAGGAGCTCCAGTATTTGCTGAAGGTAACAGCGGACTATCGGTTCTATTCAGCGCTAGAGGCGGATTCATTATTGGTTTTATCTTCGCAGCAGCACTTATTGGTCGCATGGCTGAACTTAAGTGGAGCTCAAACGTACTAAAGATGGCTGCAAGCTATGTTCTGGGATCGATTGCCATTTACGCTATTGGTATTCCAGTTCTGGCTATGGTCGCGTTCTCATCAGATTTGATCGCAGCCACAGTTGCAATGTCACCATTCTTTATCTGGGATGCTGTCAAGGCTGTTATTGCTGGAGCTCTTCTCCCATCAGCATGGGCACTAGTTAAATCAATTAAGAAGTAACTAGATCGCGAAACCAATCGCACGCATTTGTTCTTTACCGTCATCAGTAATTAACTCTGGTCCCCAGGGTGGCATCCATACCCAGTTGATTCTGAAAGCTTCAACAACACCGTCTAGGGCCATACCCATTTGCTCTTCAATAACATCTGTCAAAGGACATCCTGCTGATGTGAGTGTCATGTGAATAAGAAGTGAATCATCTTCTGACTTCTTTAGGTCATAGATCAATCCAAGGTCAACAATGTTGACACCAATCTCAGGATCTATTACTTCCTTGATTGCTTCAAGTACTTGGTCGTACTTTTCAGGGGTTAGATCTAATTCAGTCAAGTTTTTACGCCTTTACGTAACGGTCGTAACCTTCAGCTTCAAGCTGGTCAGCGAGCTCTGCTCCACCTTGCTCTGCTACCTTGCCATCAACGAATACGTGCACGAAGTCAGGCTTGATGTACTTCAAGATTCTTGTGTAGTGAGTGATCATCAAGACACCTAAGTCGTTGTCCTTGTGTGCTCTGTTAACACCTTCCGAAACAATCTTTAAAGCATCGACGTCAAGGCCTGAGTCTGTCTCATCAAGGATTGCGAAGCGAGGCTTTAGTAGCTCTAGCTGCAAGATTTCGTGACGCTTCTTTTCTCCACCAGAGAAACCTTCGTTCACATTTCTCTCCGAGAATGTTGAATCAATCTTTAGGTTTCCCATCGCCTCGCGAACATCCTTAATCCATGTTCTAAGTGCAGGTGCTTCACCAGTGACAGCTGTCTTAGCAGTTCTTAGGAAGTTAGATACTGAAACTCCAGGAATCTCAACTGGATACTGCATAGCTAGGAACAATCCAGCCTTAGCTCTTTCGTCAACGCTCATCTCTAGAACGTTTTCTCCGTCAAGAAGAATCTCACCTTTTGTAACTGTGTACTTTGGGTGACCTGCGATTGAGTAAGCAAGAGTTGACTTGCCTGAACCGTTAGGACCCATTACAGCGTGAATCTCTCCGCTATTGATGACTATGTCAACACCCTTAAGGATTTCCTTAGTGCCCTGATCTGTCTCAACACTTACGTGTAAGTTCTTTACTTCTAAAGTTGCCATGATTTCCTTTTGACCTAAGCCTGTTCGTATTCGATAAAAACTTCGCCGTTTTCGACTAGTACTTCATAAACTCCAACTGGTTCGAAAGCTGGAAGAGTTAGCGGAGCTCCTGTTTCAAGAGAGAACTTTGCTCCGTGTGCCCAGCATTCGATTGTTTCGTTGTCTACGAAACCTTCACTTAGAGAAATCTCTCCATGAGAACACTTGTCATCTAATGCGTGGAACTCTCCATTAGGGCTCTTAACAATTGCAATCGGGTGATCACCAATCTTTACGCGAAGCGCTCTACCTGGCTTGATGTCATCAACGCCACAGATTCGAATTGCCATTATTTGCTCCCTAGTTTCTCTTCTAAGACTTTTGTTAGACGCTCAACAAGTTCATCAACCGCTGTTCGCTGCAGTATGTCAACCAAGAAGCCAAGAACTACAAGTCTTCTAGCTTCATCCACAGAGATACCTCTGGCCTGTAAGTAGAACAGTTGTTCATCATCAAATCTTCCTGATGCACTTGCGTGCCCTGCTCCTTCAATCTCACCGGTTTCAATCTCAAGGTTAGGAACTGAATCAGCTCTCGCTCCATCGGTTAGAAGAAGGTTTCTGTTCAGCTCGTAAGTGTCAGTACCTTCAGCAACAACACGAATTAGAACATCACCAATCCATACTGTGTGAGCCTTGTTTCCTTGAAGAGCACCCTTGTATGTAACTCTTGACTTGCAGTTAGGAGCAGCGTGATCTACGAACGGTCTGTTTTCAATGTGTTGACCAGCATCAGCGAAGTAAACACCGTTCATTTCAACTTCAGCACCAGGACCAGTGAAGGTAGTGACTGGAGTAATTCGGATTAGATCTCCGCCAAATGAAGCTACTGAGTGCTTGAGGTAAGAGTTTCTTCCAAGCTTTGCGAAGTGCGCAGAAACATGGGCAGAACCTTTATCCCAATTCTGAACAGAAACTAGATTCAGCTTTGCTTCATCCTGAACATCAATCTCAATGATCTCGGCAAGGACTCCGTGTCCTGCGTGTTCGAAAACGAGAGTTGCATTACTGAACTTCTTTGCAATTACTAGAACGTGAAGTGCTGAAGCTTGTGAACCAGATCCTGTGATGTTGACAACGAATGGTTCAGAAAGCTCCGCATTGTCTGCAATCTCAACAAGCAAAGTTTTACTTGCGTTGGTGTATGCAGCTGCAGCTACTTTGTCCTCAGGGACACCGATGGTACCAACACGAGGGTCAGTGCTTTCAATCCAAGAAACATTCACACCATCAGCAGCGCCGAAAGAAACCTCCGATTCATATTCGCCTAGAACGTCAGCATCCAAACCTTTTAGCTGTTCTGGTTGTAGATAGCGCCATAGATCCTGCAGTGGAGAAACTGCTTCAAAGTCTGAAACTGACTTAGAACGCGGACGATCACTTCTGATTTGAAGAGGAACGAAAGAGCCGTGCGTATGCTCTGCAAGACCGTGCTGTGCCGGTTTTTGTGAATCTGACATTAACCGACTGCGCCTTCCATTTGCATTTCAATGAGCTTGTTTAACTCCAACGCATATTCCATAGGAAGTTCTTTTGAAATAGGTTCAATAAAACCTCGAACAATCATTGCCATAGCTTCATCTTCAGCTAAACCTCTTGATTGCAAGTAGAAGAGCTGCTCATCGCTCACTCTTGAAACAGTTGCTTCGTGACCCATAGAAACATCGTCCTCACGAACGTCAACTGCTGGGTAAGTATCGCTTCTAGAAATTGTGTCAATCAATAGAGCATCACAACGGACCGTGTTAGCTGAATGATGAGCTCCAGGGTTAACTCTGATCTCACCGCGGTAAGAAGTTCTTCCACCAGCTCGAGCAATTGACTTAGAAACAATTGATGAAGATGTGTAAGGGGCAAGATGAATCATCTTTGCTCCAGCGTCTTGATGCTGACCTTCACCAGCGAAAGCAACTGAAAGAGTTTCGCCTCTTGCATGTTCACCAGCAAGAATTACTGCAGGGTACTTCATGGTCACCTTTGAACCAATGTTTCCATCAATCCATTCCATGGTTGCACCTTCGTGAGCTACAGCTCTCTTGGTTACAAGGTTGTAGACGTTGTTTGACCAGTTCTGAATAGTTGTGTAGCGAACGCGTGCGTTCTTCTTCACAATGATCTCAACTACAGCTGAGTGCAATGAATCGCTCTTGTAGATAGGAGCTGTACATCCTTCGATGTAGTGAACGTATGAACCTTCGTCAGCAATAATCAATGTTCTCTCGAACTGACCCATGTTCTCAGTGTTAATACGGAAGTATGCCTGAAGTGGAATCTCTACTCGCACACCCTTTGGAACGTATACAAATGATCCGCCGGACCAAACTGCAGTGTTAAGGGCAGCGAACTTGTTATCCCCTGCTGGAATAACTGTTCCGAAGTACTCTTGGAAAATCTCAGGGTGCTCTTTCAATGCAGTGTCAGTGTCCATGAAGATAACGCCTTGACGTTCTAGTTCTTCATTGATCTGGTGGTAAACAACTTCAGATTCATACTGAGCTGCGACACCGGCTACAAGTCTCTGACGCTCAGCTTCTGGAATACCAAGCTTCTCGTAAGTGTTCTTGATTTCTTCTGGAAGTTCTTCCCAAGTACCAGCTTGCTTTTCTGTTGAACGAACGAAGTACTTGATGTTGTCAAAGTCGATACCACTTAGGTCTGAGCCCCAGGTAGGCATTGGCTTCTTCTGGAAGTATGAGAAACCTTTGAGTCGCATGTCCAGCATCCACTGTGGCTCTGATTTGAGGTTAGAAATGTCTGAAACTACTTCAGTGTTGATTCCTCTTCTAGCGCTTTGACCAGCGGCGTCAGTGTCAGACCAACCGAACTCGTAAATCCCAAGGCTGTCTAGCTCTGGACGTTCAATGGCGGACTCTGGCATTGCGGCCTCTTTCTGAAAGGTGTTGAGGAACAAGTTTGCAACATGTAAAAGATGTTTAGGTGAAAGACCCAGACTTCTCAGACTCTTTTATGGTTTCGGGACTAGTCTAAGTTTATCCAAACGTTACCTAAAGCGTAACCCCAGCCACGTAATAGAAAGAGCATGTCTTGATCGACAGATTGTTTGGCAGTCAGAGAATTCGACTTTATGCTTGGCTTTCTGTTATCAGTCAGATTCTTATTGTTGTCACCGGTGGTGCTGTTCGGCTTACCGGTTCAGGTCTTGGCTGTCCTACATGGCCTGAATGCGAACCTGGTTCGATTGTCAACGTTCCTGAACAAGGAATTCATGGAGTGATTGAATTCGGAAATAGATTGCTAACCTTCCTACTTCTGTTCATCTCTCTAGCTATGTTCATCACGGTAATGAGACTCAAGAAGGGTCATCGCAAGGGATTGTTCTGGACTTCTCTCGGACTTGGTCTTGGAATTATCGCTCAAGCCGTTCTTGGTGGAATAACCGTTCTCACTGGCTTGAACTCCTGGATTGTCGGAGCTCATTTCCTCGTATCTATGGTGCTGATCTCAATTGCCACCTTCTTGGTTTGGTATGCCAAAGGACGCAGAAGACTAGAGCCGAGCAAGTTTCTCTCGATGATTTCTCTGACTATTGTTCCAACTGCGATAGTTGTGATCACTATCGGAGTAGTTCTTACTGGTTCTGGTCCACATGCTGGAGACGCTGAAACCCCTAGAAACGGCTTAGATTCAGAACTTTGGTCTCACTATCACTCCTACCCTGCCTATCTTCTGCTGTTTCTAGCTGTACTGCACTCGTTCCTTAGGATCCGACTCACTGGCTTAGCTTCCGCTAAGTACTCGTTAGCGTTTGTGGCTGTCATAAGTTCTCAAGCTCTTTTAGGTTTGATTCAAACTTGGACTGGGCTGCCTGAGGTGCTCGTAGCCCTGCACATGCTCGGAGCATCGGTTCTAGCCAGCATGACCACATACCAAGCCCTCTTGAATAAAGCAGCGACAGGTATCAAATGAGTTCTATCTTCTGGTTTCGGCGAGATCTAAGGCTTCAAGACAATGAAGCATTAGTCGCGGCTTTCTCCGAGCCAGGCGGTGTTGCAGGTATCTACATGCTTGATAAGGCAGATTACTTGAGCCTTGAGGGAATAAGGCAGCATAGCCTCTCTGAGGGCCTCAGGTCCCTAAGTCAAGACATGGGGAACGCTCTTCATATCATCGAATCAGGCTCAATTGAGGCATTCGCTGAAGCATTACTCCCTTCTTGCCTAGAAATAGAGTCAAAGCTGGTATTTGCAACAGAATCATTCGAACCTAAAGGCATAAAAGAACAAGATTTTGTTGCTAACTTCCTTGAATCTAAAGGGATCTCTTTGCGTTTGGTTGGGTCAGCTTACGCTGTGAGACCTGGCACAGTCAGAAAGCCAGATGGCACTAATTATCGTGTCTACACCCCGTTTTATAAGGCCTGGGTGAACCTAGCCGACGTAGTTCCAAAGAGTCTTACAAAGGACTTGAAATGGTTGAAAATCAAGCAGAATACAGAGATTCCAGTCCCTACCAAGAGCTCTCCTATCAAGGTAATTGCGGGTGAAGCTTTCGGCCTTAGAACTTTTGAGAGATTCAAAGACAGGGCACTAGATGACTATGACCAACAGCGAAATAGGGCGGATCTAAGCGGAACATCGCATCTTTCTCATGCGCTAGCCCATGGCGAGATCCACCCTAGAACCCTGTTGGCAGAACTTGGCGATTCTCCGGCTCATGAAGTCTTCCGCAAGGAAATAGCCTGGCGCGAGTTCTACGCGGATGTGCTCTATCACTACCCTCATACCATTGACGACTACTATGAGCCAAGGTTCAAGAAGCTTCGTTATGACTCTGGCTCAGCTGCCGATGCAAAATTTGTCGCTTGGTGCAAAGGTGAAACAGGCTTTCCAATGGTCGATGCCGGTATGCGTCAGTTGCTGGCTGAAGGCTGGATGCATAACCGCGTTCGTATGATTGTGGCTTCTTTCCTCGTCAAAGACCTCCACTTGGAGTGGACATTAGGCGCTGACCACTTTGAAAAGTATTTGAGTGACTTTGATCCTGCATCTAACTCTCATGGTTGGCAGTGGACTGCTGGTTGCGGCACGGATGCCTCACCCTACTACCGAATCTTCAATCCAATCCTCCAGGGCCTCAAGTTTGACCCAAATGGCGATTATGTGCGTAAGTACGTCCCTGAACTAAGGCACTTAGAGGGCTCTTCAGCTCATGAACCTTGGGAAGTCTTTGATGGTTACTCAGGTGGATATCCAGCTCAGATTGTTGATCACAACACAGAACGTAATGAATCTCTGGCTCGTTTAGAGGAACTTAAGAACCTCTAGATTAGATAACTGGAACAAAAACCAGCGGATCTACGCCGATTGCTATGAACAATACGGTCAAATATGTGATAGAGAAGTGGAAGAGCTTCATAGGATTCTTGACTTCGCCAGCTTTAGTCTTGTGTTGAAGCAAATGGGCCTCAACAATGAACCAAACTCCCCCAATTAAAGCCGTTGCAGAGTAAACAAGCCCCATTGGGTGGACAGGTATCAAAAGCAGGGTTGAAGCAACCATTGCGTAGCTGTAGATGACAATCTGGCTAGCCACCTTCTTCGGATCAGCCACGACTGGCAGCATTGGCACCCCGGCAGCCTTGTAGTCAGCTAGGTATTTGATGGACAGAGGCCAGTAATGAGGAGGGGTCCATAGGAAAATCATCAGGAACAGGACAGCTGCTGACCAGGTAACTGTGCCCGTAACTGAGCTAAAACCGATTAGGACGGGCATAGCACCAGCTGCTCCACCCCAAACGATGTTCTGGGAGGTTCTTCTCTTGAGTAGCAGTGTGTAGATGAAGATGTAGAAAAGCTGGGCTGCTAGAGCCAAAGCAGCGCTTAGCCAGTTCACCAGCAGTCCTAGCCACAAAACCGAAAGAATACCTATGGCGAAGGCAAAGATCTGAGCCTCAGGTTTGTTTAGTTCCCCTGTAACCAAGGGCCTCTTTTGGGTTCTACCCATGATTTTGTCTATGTCGGTGTCAATGATGCAGTTGAAGGCATTCGCTGAACCAGCACTTAGAGCCCCACCCACCAATGTGGCTAGAACTAGCCAAAGGTTAGGTATGCCCTGCTGAGCCAGAATCATGACTGGAACAGTTGTGATCAGAAGCAATTCGATAACCCTTGGCTTGGTTAGTGCCAGATAAGCAGCAGCCTTGCGACCAAAAGAAATGGATTCTTTTGGAGCTGATGGGATTAGGGTTTCCGTGGATGTCATTGGCTCTAGTCTAAGCGAAACAGACTCTTCCGTTACATATCCGTAATCAAATGCGTCGCGGGTATAGACTTCAAAGGCACTAAAACAAGCCTGTTATCTCTGAATTTCGGGGTTTAGTTGCTAAAAACGGCAAGGTTGCCGAAGAAGAGATTTCATACAGAAACGAAAGAGAGATTGCTGTGTCACTAATCTGGGACAACATCGATTCAAAGTCAGTTGATACCGCCCGTGTTCTAGCTGCGGATGCAGTTGAAAAAGTAGGAAACGGACATCCTGGTACCGCAATTTCCCTTGCTCCAGTTGCTTATCTTCTATTCCAGAAGGTAATGACACACGATCCAGCAGATGAGAAGTGGACTGGTAGAGACAGATTCATTTTGAGTGTTGGTCACTCTTCACTAACTATTTACAATCAGCTTTATCTATCAGGCTACGGGCTTGAACTAGATGACATTAAATCCCTTAGAACATGGGGTTCGGCAACTCCTGGTCACCCAGAGTACGGACACACTAAAGGTGTTGAAATCACAACTGGTCCACTAGGACAAGGTTTAGCTTCAGCTACGGGTTTTGCATACGCTGCAAGATTCGAGCGTGGACTCTTTGATCCTGAAACACCAAAGGGTGAATCTGCCTTTGATCACTTTGTTTATGTCATCGCAGGTGACGGAGACATGCAAGAAGGTGTTACTAGCGAAGCTGCATCCCTAGCTGGCCACCAACAACTTGGAAACCTTGTAGTGATCTACGACTCCAACCAGATTTCAATTGAAGATGACACCAACATTGCTTTCACCGAAGACCTAACGCAGAGATATCAGTCTTATGGTTGGCACACACAAACTGTTGACTGGAAGAAAACAGGCAACTACAAAGAAGACATTGCTGAACTTTATGCTGCGATTGAAGCAGCGAAAGCAGAAACAACTAAGCCTTCTCTAATCACTCTCCGCACCATCATCGGTTGGCCTTCACCTAAAAAGCAGAACACTGGAAAGATCCACGGTTCAGCACTTGGTGCCGAAGAACTTGCCGGACTAAAGAGTGCTCTAGGTTTTGATCCTGAGAAAACTTTTGAAGTACTTCCAGAAGTAATCGAACACACAAGATCAAATGCCGCTGCTCGTGCTGCTAGTGCACGCTCATCATGGCAAGCAAAGTTTGATGCATGGGCATCTGCGAATCCTGAGAAGAAGAAGCTGTACGACAGAGTTCAGTCAGGCCAGACTCCGAAAGAACTTGCATCTGCTCTCCCAGTTTTCGAAGGTGGAACAGACATCTCTACTCGTTCAGCAAGCGGAAAAGTTATAAACGCAATCGCTGCAGTTATGCCAGAACTTTGGGGTGGATCAGCTGACCTTGCAGAGTCAAACAACACCACAATCGAAGGTGCGAAATCTTTCGTACCTGCTGAATGGTCAACACATGAGTGGACTGGTAACCCTTACGGTCGTGTTCTTCACTTCGGTATTCGTGAGCACGCGATGGGTGCGATTTTGAACGGCATTGTTTTGCACGGTAACACACGTGCATTCGGTGGAACCTTCTTGATCTTTAGCGACTACATGAGACCTGCAGTTCGTTTAGCAGCTCTTATGAAGGTGCCTTCAATCTTTGTGTGGACGCATGACAGCGTCGCTCTGGGTGAAGATGGCCCTACACATCAGCCAGTTGAACAGCTTGCAACACTTAGAGCTATTCCAGGCCTAGACATTGTTCGTCCAGGTGACGCCAACGAAGTTGCTTACTCTTGGAAGACAATTCTTGAACGCAGAGAAAACCCAGCGGGTATTGCTCTAACTAGACAGAACATCCCAGTCTTCAAGCGCGGTGAAGCTGATGCTACTGGAGCTGTATTTGCATCAGCTGAGAACACCTCAAAAGGTGCGTACACACTTATCGATGCTTCCAACTCGAAACCAGAACTAATTCTGATCGCAACTGGATCAGAAGTTCAGCTTGCTGTTGAAGCAAGAGAGAAGCTAGAAGCAGAAGGAGTCAAGACCAGAGTTGTCTCAGCGCCTTGTGTTGAATGGTTCGACGAGCAGTCAGCTGAATATAAAGAATCAGTTCTTCCATCATCTGTAGAGGCAAGAGTTTCTGTTGAGGCTGGCCTTTCACTTGGCTGGAGCAAGTATGTCGGCCGTTCAGGTGAGAGTGTCTCTATCGAACACTTTGGAGCATCTGCTGACTACAAGACCCTATTCAGAGAATTCGGTATGACCACTGACGCTGTAATTGCAGCTGCTCACAAATCGCTTAGCAACTAACTAAACAGGAGAACTAACAATGACCAGTCCACTAGCACAGGTAGCAGCCAACGGCGTAAGCATTTGGCTTGACGATCTATCGAGAACACGTATCGCATCTGGTGCTCTTGCAGAACTTATCGACTCAAGAAATGTTGTTGGTGTTACAACAAACCCAACAATCTTCGCTCAGTCAATTGGTAAAGGTGAAGGCTATGAGGCTCAGGTTGCTGAACTAGCTAAGGCTGGAGCAACAGCGTCTGAAGCGATCTTCGAAATCACTACTAAAGATGTTGCAGATGCTTGTGATGTGTTCGCTGGAGTTTATGCAAAGAGCCACGGCTTTGATGGCAGAGTTTCTATTGAAGTAGAGCCAGGTCTAGCTAACGACACCGCAGGTACTGTTGCTCAGGCAAAGGAACTATTCGCGAAGGTGAACCGCGAGAACGTAATGATTAAGATTCCAGCCACGAAAGCAGGGCTAGCAGCAATTACTGAAGTCATTTCGAATGGCATTAGCGTAAACGTAACCCTGATCTTCTCTCTTCAGCGTTACCGTGAAGTAATTGAGGCATACAAAGCTGGTATTGCTTTAGCTCACGCTGCCGGCAAGGATCTTTCAAAGATTCACTCTGTTGCATCATTCTTCGTGTCTCGTGTTGACACAGAGATAGACAAGCGTCTGACTGCTATCGGTACTAGTGATGCAACAGCTATGAAAAGTAAGGCTGCTCTTGCTAACGCGAGACTTGCGTACGAAGTGTTCGAGCTTGAATTCGCAAAGAATGACTGGAGCACTCTTTCAGCAGCCGGAGCAAACAAGCAACGACCTCTTATGGCATCTACTGGAGTAAAAGATCCAGCACTTAGTGACACTCTTTACGTAACTGAGTTGATCGCTCCAGAGCTGGTGAACACCATGCCTGAGAAAACTATGGAAGCTGTTTTTGATCATGGAATTGTTCCGGCAAACAGCATTGTTGGAAAGTACGCCGAGGCGAAGTCTGTCCTTTACGCAATTGAGGCCATGGGAGTTTCTTACGATGATGTAACTGAGCTTCTTGAAATTGAGGGTGTAGATAAGTTCATTGTTTCTTGGAATGAACTAGTCGAATCTGTTGACGCAGCACTAAAGGCATCTAAGTAATGTCAACAAGCGTTAGAGTCTTCGGTTCAGCAGCCAAAGCAGTTGAATCAACTTTAGAAACATTGGTAGCAGACAAAGTAGCAAGCAGAATTGCAGCCAAGGATTTCACTCTGTGGGGTAAAGACGCGGAAGCTGAATCATCAATCCGTCTTGGCTGGGTCACATCTGCAACTGATTCGCAATACCTAGTTTCTGAAATCATGGCTCTAAGAGATTCCTTCAGAGCACAAGGCATCAATCGTTTTGTATTGTGTGGCATGGGTGGCTCATCTCTTGCTCCAGAGGTAATCACCAACAAGTACGGCGTTGAATTAGTTGTTCTAGATTCAACATCCCCGGACCAAGTTCGTTCAGTCGTGAGCAAAGACATTGCACGAACTGCAATTGTTGTCTCGTCTAAATCAGGTTCAACTGTCGAGACTGACTCGCAGAAGAGAATCTTTGAAGAGTCATTCACTGCTGCAGGCATTGAGAAAACAGAACGAATCGTTATTGTCACAGATCCTGGTTCACCTATGGAGGCTGCTGCGAAAGCAGATGGCTACAAAGTATTCAATGCAGATCCAACGGTAGGTGGACGTTATTCGGCTCTAACAGCTTTCGGATTGGTTCCTTCTGGGCTAGCCGGTGTCGACATTCAAGAGATTCTTAATCAGGCACAAGAAGCAGCAGCATCGCTTAGCAATGATGATTCATCTAACCCAGGATTAGTTCTTGGTGCTGCTCTTGCAAGATCATCTAACGGCAAAGAACTAAGGGACAAGATTGGTCTCGTTGCTGACTCCTCTCTACCTGGTTTCGGAGATTGGATTGAACAGTTGGTAGCAGAATCAACTGGGAAACTATCAAAGGGAGTTCTACCTGTCGTTCTGCAAGCTTCCAGCTACGAGACTTTCGCGGACCTAAATGACATGTTACTTGTGAAGATCTCCGCTACCGACCATTCAGTTCTGGACGATGGGGTGAGTATTGCCGCTCCCCTAGGTGCCCAATTCCTGTTGTGGGAATTCGCAACCGCTGTAGCAAGCAGATTGATTGGAATTAATCCTTTTGATCAGCCTGATGTTGAATCAGCGAAGATTGCCGCTCGTGGAATGCTAGAGCAAAGATCTGCAGCTACTGCAAGCCAATTCACCTTTGAGTCAATCGAAGTTAGTGCTCATGCCCTAGACCTAGATGGCATCACCGGAGTTCCAACAGCGCTAGTGAAGCTTCTTTCAGAACTTGCATCAGATGGCTACATTTCAGTTCATGCATACATGGATAGAACTGCTCCGGTCAGTGCTGAAGCACTTAGAGATGCTTTGTCTTCTGTTGCAGATCGCCCAACTACATTTGGGTGGGCTCCACGATTCCTTCATTCAACCGGTCAGTACCACAAAGGTGGACCACGCCTGGGTGTGTTCCTTCAGTTAGTCGCTAAGACAAATGAAGATGTTCAGGTTCCAGGTAGAGATTTTACCTTCGGTGAACTCATTGCTTCTCAAGCTGCGGGTGATGCAAAAGTTCTAGCAGATTTGGGTAGACCAGTTCTGACACTGACATTGAATAACCCTGTTGAAGATTTCAATACTATTTTGCGAGCAATCGGCTAAGGAGATACAACTCAATGAGTGAAGTGAAGTTAGGTCCTGGTGTTAACCCACTTAGAGACCCGCTAGATCGAAGACTCAATCGTATTGCTGGACCTTCTGGCCTAATCATCTTTGGTGTAACTGGTGACCTAAGCCGCAAGAAGCTTATGCCTGCCGTATACGACCTAGCTAACCGCGGTTTGCTTCCACCTGGATTCTCGCTTGTTGGTTTCGCTAGACGAGACTGGGAAGACCAGGATTTCGGACTTGTAGTTAAAGAGGCAGTTAAGGAGTATGCAAGAACTCCATGGAGTGAAGAGATTTGGGAGCAGCTCTCCCGTGGCATTCGATTTGTTTCAGGGGAATTCGGTGATGACGCGGCTTTCGACAAGCTGCGAGAGACAATCGAGACACTTGATGCTGAACGGGGAACAAACGGTAACCACGCTTTTTACCTAAGTATTCCCCCAAAGGCATTCCCATTGGTAACTCAGCAACTCTCCCGTTCTGGACTAGCAGACCCTAAACCTGATCAGTTCAGAAGAGTTGTCATTGAGAAGCCATTTGGCCACGATCTTCAATCTGCTCGTGAACTCAATGAAGTTGTCGAATCAGTATTCCCAGCAGACTCAATCTTTAGAATTGACCACTACCTAGGAAAAGAAACTGTTCAAAACATTCTGGCTCTTAGATTTGCTAACCAGCTTTACGAGCCTCTCTGGAACAACAACTACATCGATCACGTACAGATCACAATGGCTGAAGACATTGGTGTTGGCGGTAGAGCAGGTTATTACGACGGCATCGGCGCAGCAAGAGACGTCATTCAAAACCACTTGCTACAACTACTTGCTCTAACCGCGATGGAAGAGCCTGTGTCATTTGACGCGGCAGACCTGCGTGCAGAGAAAGAGAAAGTTCTATCAGCTGTTCGGCTTCCTGATGATCTAGGAAAACACACATCACGTGGTCAGTACGTTGGTGGGTGGCAAGGTGGCGAGAAAGTAACTGGTTTCCTTGATGAAGAAGGTATGAATCCAGACTCCGTGACAGAAACCTTCGCTGCGATGCGATTGGACATAAATACTCGACGCTGGGCTGGTGTTCCTTTCTATCTGCGTGCTGGTAAGCGTTTAGGCAGAAGAGTGACTGAAATTGCAATTGTTTTCAAGCGTGCTCCGCAGCAGATTTTCGGCGAGAGTCAAACATCTGCTCTTGGACAGAATGCTTTAGTTATTCGAGTCCAGCCGGATGAAGGTGTAACAATCAGATTTGGTTCTAAGGTTCCTGGCGTTGGCATGCAGGTTAGAGATGTAACCATGGACTTTGGCTATGGACATGCATTTACCGAAGCTAGCCCAGAAGCTTATGAGCGACTTATCCTCGATGTTCTTCTTGGAGACCCACCGCTATTCCCTAGACATGAAGAAGTAGAGCTCTCTTGGATAATTCTTGATCCAATCGAAGAATACTGGGCGAAGAATGGCAAACCAGAACCTTATCGCCCTGGTACCTGGGGACCTGATTCTGCAGACAAAATGATGGCTGCTGACGGCAGAGCTTGGAGACGTCCGTGATTAAGAATCTAGAAAACACAACCACTTCACTTATCTCTAGGGAACTAGTCACTATCCGTGAAGAAGGTGGCGCTGTCGCCCTAGGAAGAGTGCTCACACTCCTAGTTCAGACAAAATTCGCTGGTATCGAAGAAGCAATTCTTGCAGCGAATGAAGCTTCACGTGCTCACCCATGTCGAATCATCGTGTTGGCCGATGAGGACACACAAAGCAGTGCAGAACCAAGACTTGATGCCGAAATTCGTGTTGGTGGCGATGCTGGTGCTTCTGAAGTTGTTGTGCTGAGAGCCTATGGCGAAGCTGCTAGCGATCCAGAGAGTCTTGTTACAGGATTGCTTCTTCCAGACGCTCCTGTAGTTGCCTGGTGGCCTGGTGAAGCACCTATCAAGCCATCAACCTCTGCAATCGGTCGTATCGCTCAACGAAGAATTACAGATGCGGCTAGTCAAAAAGACCCGCACGCGTGGTTAGTTTCACTTGCCAACAACTATGAACCTGGCGACAGCGACTTTGCTTGGACCCGACTGACACTTTGGCGAGCTCAGCTTGCAGCAATCCTTGACCAGCCTCCTTATGACCCGATTACAAAAGTAATTGTCACGGGAGCTGTCGACTCTCCAAGTACTGACCTACTAGCTTCATGGCTTGGTCAGAAACTTGGTGTTGAAGTTGAACTAGTTAGAACTGATCGCGGTAAAGCTGTTTCTGGCATCAAGGGTGTAAAACTTGAGCGCGAATCTGGTGAGATGGAAATTGTTCGAAATTCTCCTGATGTAGCAACTCTCTTCCAACCTTCACAGCCGACAAGAGACATCAATCTACCTCGCAGATCTCTAAGAGATTGCTTGATTGAAGACCTGCGTCGCCTAGATAGCGATGATGCCTTCGGTGCCCTAATCCTTGCTGGATTCAAGAAATAGAAGCTTCAAGGGTATAGAAGGTATCAATCATGAAATCAGTTGAAGTACACAAAGCGACTAACGCAATAGATGTTGCTCAGCAAGCTTCTTTTGAGATCATTGAAACCATAAAGAACGTTCTAGAGAAGAAGAAAAATTCAGTTCACATCGCACTAACCGGTGGAACCGTCGGAATTTTGACCCTGGAAGTTCTCGGCAAGGCTATTGCAGAGCAAAATCTAGACGTCTCTAAAGTGCATTTCTGGTGGGGTGATGAAAGATTCGTAGAGACTAACTCAAAAGATCGAAACTTTATTCAGGCAAAGACTGCCATGCCGAATGTGCTCGGAGCAGAATCAGAAAAGATTCACCCATTTCCTTCATCTGATGATGGATTAGAACTCGAGACTGCACGAAGAGTGTTCTCTGCGCACATGAAGACAGTCTTTGGCGATAGTGAGCCAGCTATGGATCTCACTATTCTTGGCATGGGTCCTGATGGACACGTGGCCTCACTATTTCCAGGAATGAATCACGATGGAGATTTAGTAGTCGCGGTAGATAACTCCCCTAAGCCACCATCTGAGAGACTAAGTTTCTCCCTGGATCTGATTAATCGTTCGGAAAAGATCATTTTTGTTGTTGCAGGTATTGATAAAGCTGAGGTAGTTGAGTCGGTTCACAAGAATCCAGAATGTGATCTGCCGGGAGCAAAGGTTGAAGCTAAAGATCAAACTTTGTGGATTATTGATGAAGCAGCAGGTGCTGCTTTCTGGAGCTGCTAACTAAGACTTTTTGGTCTTTGCTGCTTTCTTAGCTTCCGCTTTTGCTTCTGCTAGAAGACGAACGCGACGCTCTCTAACTAAAGCCACAGCTTCGTCAAGAAGATCCTTAGCTTCTTGTGCTGTTCTTCTTTCCTTCACGTAAGCAAGGTGAGTCTTGTATGGCTCGTGCTTTGCAATCTGCGGTGGGTTGTCTTTGTCTTGTCCGGCAGGAAGACCACAGTGTGGGCAGTCCTGTTCAACTGGAAGTTCTGAAGTTTCTACGCTTGATGCGAATGATGATGAGAAGCTGTGGTTGTTGCAACAGTAGTAACTGATAGTTACACGTTCTGCTTGGAAACCATTGTCCTGCTCACCCATTGGGCCAGCTCCAACACGAGAACCTCTGATCGCTGCTGTATTACCACTCATAAGCTATACCCAAGAATAAGTTGACGCTAGGCCAAGAATGATTACTGTTACAACCCAAACAAGACCAAGAATGACGGTGATTCGGTTCAAGTTACGCTCAGCAACACCTGATGAACCCATTGTGTTGTTGATTCCACCACCGAACATGTCGCTTAGACCTCCACCACGTCCCTTGTGAAGAAGGATGAGGAGAGTAAGTAGCAAGCTAGTAACACCTAGAAGGATGTTCAAAGCGATGATGATTCCGGTCATTTGTCTGTTCTTTCGTTTCCGGGAGAATGGTAATCTCCCTTGTAAATTATAAGGTTAGGTGCTTTAGGAAGCGAGATATGCCTGAGAACTCGTCAACATCCAGGCTAGCTCCACCCACCAAAACCCCGTCAACTTCAGGACTTCTAAGGAATCCGGCCACGTTTGCAGCCTTTACTGAGCCGCCATAAAGGATTCTGGTGCTCTGGGCTACTTCTGGGCCTAGAAGACCTTCAATAGCCTCTCTAATCTTGCCTGCAACAGCTGCAGCCTGTTCAGGAGTAGCAACCTGACCAGTTCCAATAGCCCAAACAGGCTCGTAGGCGACAATGAACTCGCCTACTTTCGCGTGACCCGATAGAGCAGCCAAGATCTGTCGAACTGGGACAGAACTCTGACCTTCTGCTTCTAGCTCTTCTAGAGTCTCACCAACGCAAATTACTGGTACCAAGCCATGTTTGAAGGCTGCAGCGACCTTTGCTTGAACAACAGTGTCATCCTCGTGGTGGTAACTTCTGCGCTCGCTGTGTCCAATCAGTACGTACTGAACATCAAGCTTATTTAGGAAAGCACCTGATATGTCACCTGTGTAAGCACCTGAATCGTGCTGACTTAGATCTTGTGCACCAAGAGAGATTGAATACTTTTCAGCGCTGATGAGTGTCTGCACAGTGCGAAGATCGGTAAACGGAGGGAATACAGCAACCTCTGTCTTGGTGTAGTCGTGGTTTGCATCGGCTAGAGTCCAGGACAATTTCTGTACAAGAGCTATCGCTTGCTGGTGATCCAGGTTCATCTTCCAGTTACCTGCGATGAATGGAACTCTTTCTACACTCACTTCAAAACCTCTAATCCTGGCATTGTTTTACCCTCTAGGAATTCTAGGCTAGCCCCACCACCGGTTGAGATGTGTGAGAAAGCAGAGTCTTCGAACCCAAGAATACGAACAGCTGCAGCAGAATCGCCTCCACCGACAACAGACAATCCATCAACATCGCTAAGCGCCTGCGCAACTTGCTTCGTTCCGTTAGCAAAGGCATCAATTTCAAAAACACCCATTGGCCCATTCCAGAAAACAGTTTTTGCTGAACGAATAACCTCAGCGAACGCAAGAGCACTTTCTGGACCGATGTCCAAACCCAGACCCGAAGCACCGAAAGGTGTTTCTTCAATCTCAGATGCTTTGGTGATTAAAACCTCGGCGTCTGCTCCAAATTTGCTAGCAACAACTATGTCTGTTGGTAATACAACTTCAACACCGAGTTCTTCGGCACGCTTTAGATAACCACGGACAGTCTCAATTTGATCTACTTCGAGAAGACTTGAACCAACTTTGTGTCCTAAGGCTGCCAAGAATGTGAACACCATTCCTCCACCAATTAGCAACTGATTGACGTGAGGCAGAAGGTGATCAATCACACCAAGCTTGTCTGAAACTTTTGAACCACCGAGAACCACTGCGTAAGGACGTTCCGGTGTTTGAGTCAACCTAGTAAGAACTTCCAGTTCCTTTTGAATGAGGAAACCAGCAGAACTAGTAAGTAACCCAGGAAGTTCATACACGGATGCCTGCTTGCGATGAACAACGCCGAAGCCATCACTTACAAAATAATCCCCAAAGCTGGCAAGCTCTTTAGCAAAGACAAGACGCTCGGCCTCATCCTTCGCTGTCTCACCTGGATTGAATCTTAGGTTCTCAAGAACTAGTACCTGACCATCTTCAAGGTTGGATACTTTCTCAGCTGCTTCTTCTCCCACAGTTGTTGAACTGAAAGTAACGGAGGCATCTAGGAGTTCTCCCAAACGATTTGCCACAGGTTCCAATGAATACTTGCTAACTGGAGCTCCATCAGGTCTGCCAAGGTGACTAATAACGATTACCTTGGCACCAAGGCCTAGAAGATAGTTCAAGGTGGGAAGAGAAGCGATGATACGCCCATCGTCTGTGATTCTTGAACCATCTAGTGGGACATTGAGATCGCAGCGGACAATTACCCGCTTTGACTTTAGATCTGGAAGGTCAGCTAGTGTGCGCATCTATTGAATTAGAGCTTTGCTGCAACTAGTTCAGTTAGATCAACTAGGCGGTTTGAGTAACCCCACTCGTTGTCATACCAAGAAGAAAGCTTCACAGTTGTTCCACCAATGACACGTACTAGACCAGCATCAAAGATTGATGAGTGTGGGTCTGTAACGATGTCACTTGAAACGATTTCGTCTTCGGTGTACATAAGGATTCCCTTTAGTGGACCAGCTGCTGCCGCCTTATATGCAGCCTTGATCTCATCAATGGTTACTTCCTTCTTTGAAACAAGTGTGAGGTCAGTAATTGAACCAGTTGGAACTGGAACTCTAAGTGCAAAACCATCTAGCTTTCCCTTTAGTTCTGGCAGAACTAAACCAAGTGCCTTAGCAGCACCGGTAGATGAAGGAACGATGTTGATACCAGCTGCACGTGCACGACGTAGATCGCTGTGTGGGCCATCCTGTAGGTTCTGGTCTGCTGTGTAAGCGTGAATAGTAGTCATAAGACCGTTAACGATTCCGAAAGTATCATTGAAAACCTTTGCTAATGGTGCAAGACAGTTGGTTGTACAAGAAGCGTTAGAGATGATGTGGTGGTTGGCTGGGTCGTATAGGTGCTCGTTCACACCAATAACGAAAGTTGCATCTTCACCTGTTGCTGGAGCAGAGATGATTACTTTCTTAGCTCCTGCTTCAATGTGCTTCACAGCATCCTTAGCATCAGTGAAACGACCGGTGGACTCGATAACGATGTCTACACCCAGATCTCCCCAACCTAGGTTCGCTGGGTCACGCTCAGCTAGAACCTTGATTGTTGTTCCGCCAACGTGAATGTTCTGTCCTTCGACTGTTACATCCGTGTTTAGGCGACCCATTACGGAGTCATACTTTAGAAGATGAGCTAGACCCTTAGGGTCGCTCAGGTCGTTTACTGCAACGATCTCTAGATCAGTTCCCTTAGCTAGTTCTGCTCTTAGGAAGTTTCTTCCAATTCGTCCAAAACCGTTGATTCCAACGCGTGTTGCCATAGTTTTACTCCGTTATTTCAGGCACCGCTTACGATGCATTTTGAGGGTTTGTTTTGGCTTCTAACCACTCAACGTCGGGTGGGATACCTTGCTTTTAGGGTAGCAGAAGAGTTGAGGTGTTCTTGCTAGCCTCTAGGAAGCGAGCCTGAACATCAGTCCAATTTACGATGTTCCAGAAGGCTTTCACATACTCAGGCTTCACGTTCTGATAGTCCAAATAGAATGCGTGCTCCCACATATCGAGCATCAATAGCGGGATTGATCCCACTGAAAGGTTGCCCTGGTGGTCATAAAGCTGTTCGATGATAAGTTTCTGACCCAAGATGTCCCAGACCAGGATCGACCAGCCAGAACCCTGAATTCCTAGTGCACTGGCTGTGAAGTGGGCTCTAAAGGCGTCAAAAGAGCCGAAATACTCGTCAATAGCCGCTGCTAGCTCGCCTGTTGGCTTGTCGCCACCTTCAGGAGACATGTTCTTCCAGAAAACAGTGTGATTGACGTGACCTGCAAGGTTGAAAGCAAGATCCTTCTGGAACTTGTTAACCATGGTCAAATCGTTCTTGTCTCTAGCTTCAGCTAGAGCGTCTAGAGCTGAGTTAGCACCATTTACATAAGCCAAGTGATGCTTATCATGGTGCAATTCCATGATCTTTCCAGAGATGTTTGGCTCTAGAGCTCCGTAATCGTAGCTGAGGTCTGGCAATACGTATTTGCTCATGATTTGCTCCTAATTAGTCGTTCTCTTGTGATTCAAGTTCAGTGTTTGGAATACCCTGCTCTGCTGCAACTTTATCCGCTAAAGCCAATAAACGACGGATGCGTCCAGCGATGGCATCTTTAGTTAAAGGTGGTACAGCTAGTCTTCCTAAATCATCCAGGCTGGCATCGCGGTTATTTAGACGCAGTTCCCCTGCTACCTTCAAGTGCTCTGGAATGTCATCGCCAAGAATCTCCATTGCACGCTTCACTCTTTGGCCAGCAGCAACAGCCGCCTGAGCTGATCTCATGAGGTTAGCGTTATCGAAGTTTGCAAGTCTGTTCTGTTTGCCCCGAACTTCTCGCCTCACACGAAGTTCTTCATACTTTAGAACCACACCGTGAGCTCCAACGTGCTTGAGGATTTCGACAATTGCATCGCCTTCTCGAACTACAACTCGATAGACGCCACGAGCTTCTCGAACCTTTGCAAAGACATCCAGTCTTCTAGCGATACCAACTAGTGCCATAGCCGCTTCATTACCAGGGGCGGTAATCTCTAGAGTTGCAGATCTTCCTGGATCAGTGAGTGAACCGTGAGCGAGAATTGCTCCTCGCCACACGGCTTCTGCATCTGCTTTGCTTCCAGAAACAAGAGCAGCAGGAAGACCTCTTACTGGACGGTTCTTAGTATCAATTAGTCCAGTCTGACGAGCAAGAATCTCTGCATTCTCAGTTACCTTGATTCGGTAATGAGCGGTCTTCCTAATTCCACCGGCTGAGATAACAGCCAACTCGCTGTCAACACCATAGACCTCGTGTAGATCTTTACTTACTCTTCGAGCAAGTTGTGCGGTATCAACTTCAACCTCGACAACAATCCTGCCTGCAACAAGATGTAGACCACCACAAAAACGAAGAATTGTCGCAAGCTCTGCCGCACGTACAGTGCTCTTAGTTACTTCAACTCTTGCGAGTTCATCTTTAAGTTCAGCTGTTAAAGCCATGACTACTCTTTCCCTAGGTCTCTATGCTTAATGCTTACTTCAATGCCTTCTAAGGCTGAAAGTCGCTTTGCTAATTCAATGGCAGTAGCAACAGAACGATGCTTTCCACCTGTGCAACCAATACCTATTGAAACTCTTCTGCGGTTCTCTCTTTGAAAACCTTCGAGAACTGGTTTAAGAGAAGCAACATAGTTGCTGATAAATTCCTCAGCACCTTCTTGATTTAGAACATAATCAGAAACTTGTTTGTCTTCGCCGTTGAATGGTCTTAGCTCTTCGTTCCAGTAAGGGTTCGGAATGAATCTCATATCAGCTATCAAATCAGCGTCGCTTGGAGCTCCATACTTGAAACCGAAACTCTGGATCATAAGTTTCAATTCGTTGCTTTGACCAACAGAGAAGTTCTCAGCAATCTTGGCACCCAACTGATAAATGTTTAGGTCGCTACTATCAATAATCAAATCTGCTTGCTCACGAAGCGGCAGCAGTCGTGATCGCTCAGAGGCAATGCCGTCTGATATTGTGCCATCACCTTGAAGTGGATGAGGTCTACGAACTTGTTCAAACCTCTTGACTAGAGTTGCGTCATTAGCCTCTAAGAAAAGTACTTGCACCTCGATGTTGCCACTCTGCATGTCTGTGATGTAGCCAGAAAGGTCTTCGAAGAAACCACCACCACGTGCATCGATTACCACAGCTAATCTAGGAAGCTCTTTGTCTGCCGAAGCAAATAACTCAGCCATTGGTTTGAGCATTTGTGGCGGAAGATTGTCGACTACGTACCAGTCCATGTCTTCCAGAGCATTGGCAACTGTTGAACGTCCCGCGCCTGACATGCCAGTTACCACCAGTAACTCGTATGACTTAGAACTGTTCAACATGGGCCTTTCGACTGCTTAGACATAACTCTAACCAATTTGCGACACGCCCGACTTCCATATTGGAAAATAGCTGTGGGCTACTAATCCTTGTCCTGCAACCGCTCAGCGATTAACGCTGCCAATACAGGCCCTATGCCAGCCACCTCGGCTATTTCTTCTACACTTGCTAGCTTCAGGCGTTTAGCCGAGCCGAACCTTCTGAGCAGGGCTGAGACCCTCTTATCTCCTAGACCTTCAATAGAGCCAAGCTCCGTGGCAATGCTCGATTTCCTTTGAGCTCGCTGGGCGGTGATGGCAAACCGGTGCGCTTCATCTCTAATTCTTTGAAGGAGGAATAAGGCTTCAGATCCTCTTGGCAGGATGACTGGGAATGGGTTGTTTGGTAGCCAGATCTCTTCTAGACGCTTAGCTAAACCAATCACAGCAATGTCGTTTATACCAGTGTCAGCTAGAGCTTTAGCTGCGGCATTGACTTGAGGTTGTCCACCATCGACAATTAGCAACCCAGGTCTATAGCTGAACTTGTTGTCATTGTCCTCAACTCCATCAGCCAGATACTTCAACCTCCTGGTCAGTGTTTGATAGATCGACTCTGTGTCATCACTTGATGTTTCGATGTTGAACTTCCGGTACTGACTCTTCTTTGACAAACCATCTTCGAAGACGACCATTGATGCAACGATTCCAGTTCCACCAAGATGCGAAACGTCGAAACATTCGATTCGAAGCGGTGCTGTTTCTAGATTCAGAGCCTTTTGAATTTCTGCAAGAGCTTCCGATCTAGCTGTGAAGTCAGCAGTTCTTCTTAGCTTGTATAGACCGAGAGCGTGCTTGGCATTAGTAAGAGCAGTTTCAGCAAGTGCTCTCTTGTCGCCTCGCTGTGGAATGCGAAGGTCAACTTTAGCTCCTCTAATTCCTGAAAGCCACATACCTAAAGCTTCGGAGTCAGCAGGAAGAACAGGAACTAAAACTTCTTTAGGAACATCACTCGCGAAAGTTGCATCCTTGCCATAAACGTTCTGCAAGAGATACTCAACTAGTTCAGATTGATCTCGCTCTAGCTCTTTGTCAACAACCCACCCCATCACACCGCGTATACGTCCGCCTCGAACTCTGAACAGGCTTACAGCCGCTGCAAGTTCGTCATCAGCGATGCCAAATAGATCAGCATCAGTTTGGTCTGTAAAGACAACGGTGCTTTTTTCAAGGACTGTGTCTAAGGCAATGATGTTGTCTCTTAGCTTTGCAGCAAGCTCGAAATTACTTTCGTCAGATGCAGTTAGCATCCTCGCTCTTAGTGATTCGACATGAGATTCATCTCCGCTTTGCAAGAAGTCTGAAAAACCTTTTGCTAGATCTTTGTGCTTCTCTGGAGTCACTCGGCCTACACATGGAGCGGCACACTTACCTATGTCTGCTAACAGACAAGGTCTGTTAGTTGATTTCGCAGTATTGAAAACCCCTGCAGAACAAGAGCGAATCGGATACACCTTCAAAAGGCTGTCGAGAGTGTCCCTGATAGCCCAAGTCTTTGTGTAAGGGCCGAAGTACTTGGCACCCTTGATTTCCCTATTACGAGTGATGAAGACCCGAGGAAACTTATCTGTCATGGTGATAGCGAGGTACGGGTAGGACTTGTCGTCCTTGAAGCGAACGTTGAAGGGAGGATTGAACTCTTTGATCCAGGTGAACTCAAGCTGAAGTGCTTCGAACTCTGTCTTTACAATGGTCCAGTTCACATCTCTTGCGGTAAGAACCATTCTTCTGGTCTTCTCTTGCAAGGTGTTCAGAGGAGCGAAGTAGGAAGTAAGTCTGGCTCTTAGATTCTTTGCTTTACCAACATAGAGAACGCGACCATTCTCATCCAAGAATCGATAAACACCTGGGTCAGTGGGTATCTCCGAACTCTTTGGTCTAAAGCTGAGATCGTTTGCCATTTCTAGCTAAGTATTTCCTTGAGGAACTTACCTGTATGTGATTTAGCTACCTTCGCTATTTGCTCAGGTGTTCCAACTGCAACAACTTCACCACCGCGTGAGCCACCCTCTGGGCCGATATCTACAACCCAGTCAGAGCTCTTGATTACATCAAGGTTGTGTTCAATCACTATGACTGTATTCCCCTTATCTACTAGTCCATTTAGAACTAACAGAAGTTTTCTTACATCCTCGAAGTGAAGACCAGTGGTTGGCTCGTCGAGAACATAGATGCTTCTTCCGTATGATCTCTTCTGCAGTTCAGTAGCGAGTTTCACACGCTGCGCTTCACCACCGGAAAGAGTTGTAGCACTCTGACCTAGGCGAACATAACCCAGACCAACATCAACCAGGGTGTCTAAGTATCTTGAGATTGAAGTAATTGTTTTGAAGAATTCGGCTCCTTCAGAGATTGGCATCTCTAGAACTTCAGCAATGGATTTGCCTTTGTACTTCACCTGAAGCGTTTCTCTGTTGTATCGAGCTCCATGACAGACTTCGCAAGAAACGTATACATCTGGCAGGAAGTTCATTTCAATCTTTAGAGTTCCATCACCACTACAAGCCTCGCAGCGTCCACCCTTCACGTTGAACGAGAATCTACCTTGCTGGTATCCCCTGGCCTTAGATTCCTGAGTGTCAGCAAACAACTTACGGATGTGGTCAAACACTCCTGTGTATGTTGCTGGGTTAGATCTAGGAGTTCTACCGATTGGGTTCTGATCTACGTGGACAACCTTGTCTAGTTGATCTAATCCTTCAACTCTGGTGTGTTTTCCAGCAACACCTTTAGAACCATTGAGCTTGTTTGCTAGCACCTCGTACAAAACGTCATTGACCAGCGAAGACTTACCTGAACCACTCACACCTGTAACTGACGTAAAAGTCCCTAGCGGGAAGGTGACATCGATGTTCTTTAGGTTGTTTTCTCTCGCTCCAACAACCTTGATTTGACGATCTTTATCGATGACTCGTCTCTTCTTTGGCAATTCGATGGATTCACGACCACTCAAGAATGCTCCGGTGATTGATTCCTTGTTTGTAAGAATGGCTTTGTAGCTTCCGCTGTGAACAACTTCACCGCCGTTGACACCAGCCCCTGGACCAATGTCGACTAGCCAGTCAGCGGCCTTGATTGTGTCCTCATCGTGTTCAACGACAATCAGGGTGTTACCTAAATCTCTTAGCTTGAGAAGGGTTTCGATAAGTCTCATGTTGTCTCTTTGGTGAAGACCAATGCTTGGTTCATCCAGCACATAGAGAACTCCAGTAAGACCGGCACCAATCTGCGTAGCTAGTCGAATTCTTTGAGCTTCACCACCTGAGAGAGTTGCTGCTGCACGTTCAAGAGACAAGTAATCCAAACCAACTGCTATCAAGAAATCCAGTCTTGAACGAATCTCTCTAAGTACCTGAGCAGCGATCTTTTCATCACGCTTATCGAGCTTCAGCTTGTCAAAGAAATTGAACGATTCACCTAGGCTCATGAAACAGACATCAGCGATGGAAGTGTTGGCAACTTTAACGGCAAGTACTTCAGGGCGAAGTCTTGCGCCGTTACAGTCTGGACATGGAGTCTCTCTTAGGTACTCTGACCACCTGCCACGTGCCCAGTCATTATCTGCTTCAAGATATTTGCGTTCAATGTAGTTCAGTGCGCCTTCGAACCCTGTTGTGTATTTGAGTTCTCTACCGTACTTGTTCTTCCACTTCATCTGAACTTCGAAGTTGTTTCCATAAAGGACAGCGTCTTGGACTTCCTCTGGGAGATCTTTCCAAGCTGTGTTCAGGGAGAAGTCAAGATCTTTGGCAAGGCCAGTTAGCAATCTTGTGTAATAAGTGAATAAACCTTTTCCCTGGGTTGACCAAGGTCTGATAACTCCACCGTTGATTGACTCTGAAACATCACCAATGATTAGTTCCTTATCAACGGCCATCTTTATTCCGAGACCAGAACACTTAGGACATGCTCCGAATGGAGCGTTGAAAGAAAAGGTTCTTGGCTCAATCTCAGTAAGAGCTAGGGTGTGTTCATTCGGGCAGGACATCTTCTCGCTAAAGTTTCTGTACTTGCCATCACCTTTTACATCAACGAAATCGATAGTCAGTCTTCCACTAGCTACCTTTAGAGCAGTTTCGACAGAGTCGGTCAAACGCTGCGTGATGTCATCCTTGGCAACAAGACGGTCGATGACAACAGAAATGTCGTGTTTATAGGTCTTTCGTAGAGGCTTTGCATCGGAGAGTTGGATCACTTCCCCGTCAACAACAGCGCGAGCGAATCCCTGGCTTAGAAGTTCTCTAAACAGATCAGAGAACTCGCCCTTCTTCTGATCAACAACCTGAGCAAGAATCTGATATTTGGTACCAGTCTTGATCTGCATGATCTGGTCAACAATTTGCTGAGCTGTTTGCTTCGTAATCTTCTCGCCACACTCAGCACAATGTGGCACACCAATACGAGCCCATAGAAGTCTTAGGTAATCGTGAATCTCTGTGATTGTTCCAACAGTGGATCGAGGGTTACGGTTGGTTGACTTCTGGTCAATAGACACAGCTGGGCTCAGTCCCTCAATGAAGTCAACATCCGGTCTATCAACCTGACCGAGGAACTGTCTTGCGTAAGCACTAAGTGATTCGACGTAGCGACGTTGTCCCTCAGCAAAGATTGTGTCGAAAGCTAAAGAAGATTTACCTGAACCACTTAGGCCTGTGAAGACAACCATGGCATTTTTTGGAATCTCAAGGTTCAGGTTCTTTAGGTTGTGAACCCTGGCACCTTTAATGACTAGTTTGTCTTTGGTAGGCAGGCTTATGTGCGGCATTTGACCAGTTTAACCCCCAGTTAGAACTAAACCTTATCTATCTGCCTGAGGGTGTACTTGAGTTCGCTTATTTCATCGCGAAGTCTCGCAGCCAGCTCAAACTTCAGTTCAGCGGCTGCTGATTTCATCTGGTGGTCAAGATCCACAACCAAATCCAATAACTCGTCATAACTAGCGTTCTGGTTAGGTCTAGCCTTCAAAGGTGTCACGCCCTTGTTTCCAGCCTTCTTACCCTTTGACTTCTCAAGTAGTTCTGCTGTGTCTTGTTCTTCGCGCAGGATGCTGTCGGTTATGTCAGCAATCTTCTTACGAAGTGGTTGTGGGTCAACTCCATGAGCGAGGTTGTAGGCAACCTGTTTCTCTCTTCTGCGGTTAGTTTCGTCGATGGCTCTAGCCATTGAGTCAGTCACTCTGTCCGCATACATGTGTACTTCACCACTGACGTTTCGTGCAGCTCGACCAATGGTTTGAATAAGTGAGGTAGTGGATCTCAGGAATCCTTCTTTGTCCGCATCAAGGATGCTCACTAGCGATACTTCTGGAAGATCTAGACCTTCCCTCAACAAGTTGATTCCAACCAGTACGTCATAGACACCACTGCGAAGTTCTCTCAAGAGTTCAACTCTTCTAAGGGTGTCAACGTCACTGTGTAAGTAACGGACCCTGACTCCTGCTTCTGTAAGGAACTCAGTCAATTCTTCAGACATCTTCTTAGTTAGTGTTGTAACCAATACACGCTCGTCCTTGGCGGACCTGATTCGAATCTCTTCCAGAAGGTCATCAATCTGGCCCTTAGAAGGCTTGATGACGATCTGTGGATCAACAAGTCCGGTTGGTCGAATGATCTGTTCTACAGCTCCGTCGGCAACCCCGAGTTCATACTTTCCTGGAGTAGCTGATAGGTAAACGGTCTGGCCGACTCTTTCTTGGAACTCAGGCCATTTGAGTGGTCTGTTATCCATAGCTGATGGCAACCTAAAACCGTGCTCGACAAGAGTTCTCTTTCTGGAAGAGTCACCTTCATACATAGCTCCGATTTGAGGCACAGTAACATGGGATTCATCAATGACAGTTAGGAAATCTTCTGGAAAGTAGTCAAGTAGACAGGATGGTGCGGAACCTGGCTCACGCCCGTCTAAGTGTCTTGAATAGTTTTCAATTCCGCTGCAGAAACCTAGCTCTCTAATCATTTCAAGATCGAAAGTAGTTCGCATCTTGATTCTTTGAGCCTCTAGGAGCTTTCCTTGAATCTCAAACTCCTTTACTCGTGCTGCCATCTCTTCTTCGATGGCTTCAAGAGCAGGTCCCATGCGATCAGCTGATGTCACATAGTAGCTAGCAGGATAGACGGAGATTGTGTCCATCGCCCGAACAATTTCTCCAGTGAGAGGATGAAGTTGATAGATGTTTTCAATCTCATCGCCAAAGAGTTCTAATCTGATAGCTAGTTCGTCATAAACAGGGATGATCTCGATAGTGTCACCCTTGACTCGAAAGTTACCTCTCGAGAAGTCGTAGTCATTTCTCTGATACTGCATAGTGACGAACTCTCGAATGAGCTCATCTCTATCTATTGTCTGTCCCTTGTGTAGTGGCATAGACATGTCTAAATACTCGCTAGGGGCACCAAGACCATAGATACAAGACACAGTAGAGACCACAACTACATCGCGGCGTGACAACAAGCTCATTGTTGCGGAGTAACGGAGTCTCTCTACTTCTTCGTTGATTGAAGAGTCTTTCTCAATGAAAGTGTCTGTTTGAGGAACGTAGGCCTCAGGTTGGTAGTAGTCGTAGTAGCTAACAAAATACTCAACAGCGTTGTTTGGAAGCAGCTCTCTAAACTCATTCACTAACTGAGCAGCCAAGGTTTTGTTGTGTGCTAGAACCAGAGTTGGCCTCTGAAGCTTCTCAATCAACCAAGCTGTTGTTGCAGACTTACCAGTACCTGTAGCACCTAGAAGAACGACATCCTTTTCACCGTTGTTGATTCGGTCAGTCAACTCAGCTATAGCTGTTGGTTGATCACCGGATGGCTTGTAATCGCTGATGACTTCAAAGGGAGCGAAGGTTCTTGTTGGACCCTTCACTACTTAGCCTGACTCATTATCTGGAACTTGTTCCATAGAGCACTTGCGTCTGCAAGCAAGGAAGTTAAAGGTTGGTTTGAGTTCAGGATGTAATCAGCAGCTGCAGCTCTTTCAATGGCAGATGCTTGTGACCTTATGCGAGCCATAGCCTGATCAGTGCTCATTCCCCTACTTGAAGCCAATCGCTTAACTCTGTCTGCTTCAGGTGCTTCGACACTCACAATCACGTCAAACGGAAGCGAGACATTAGCTTCAACCAGCAGTGGAACGGTGTAGATAACCATGCTGTCTTCTGAAAGTTCCGCTAGCAATTCACTTGCTCGTTGTCTTACCAATGGGTGAACTATCCCCTCAAGCGCAAGACGCATCTCAGGGTTATTGAAGACTAACTCTCCAAGTTTTTGGCGATCAAGAGAACCATCAGCGTTCAAGACTGAAGATCCGAATACCTGTTTGATTTGCTCTAAACCTCTAGTCCCTGGTTCAACAACCTCTCTAGCAAGCTTGTCAGCGTCAATCTCGATACCGCCTAGAGACACCCAATGGGCAGCAACAGTTGTCTTGCCTGCTGCGATGCCACCGGTGAGCCCAATCAAAAACATGTTCTAAGCCTAACTTGTCGTTAAAGCAAAGACGGGTTGAGCCTTAGCCCAACCCGTCTAAAGTACTGCTATTTATTCTGCGCTGTTTAGCTTGTCGCGCAGTGCCGATAGAGCCTCGTCCTCAGAAAGAGTTCCTTCTGATGCTGTTGCTCCTTCAGATGAAGATGAAGTGGTTGTGCTTGCCTGTACTTCTGGCTTTGCATCAGGAAGGGTTGCTGCAAGCTCGTTAGCTGCCTTAACCTGCTTCTTGTGCTCTTCCCAGCGTGCGTTAGCTTCAGCGTATTCCTTCTCCCACTTAGCCTTAGCGTCTTCGAAGCCTGGCTTCCACTCGCTGGTAGCTGAGTCGAAACCTTCTGGGTATTTGTAGTTACCCTGGTCATCAAAGTCGGTAGCCAATCCATAAAGAGCTGGGTTGAAGTCAGTACCCTCTGGGTTAACTTCTTCAGTAGCCTGCTTTAGAGATAGCGAGATACGACGACGCTCTAGGTCGATGTCAATAACCTTGACGAATACGTCTTGGTTAACTGTTACAACCTGGCTTGCAAGATCGATGTGCTTAGCTGAAAGCTCACTGATGTGAACTAGGCCTTCGATACCATCTGCAACGCGAACGAATGCACCGAATGGAACGATCTTGGTGACCTTACCTGGTGCGTACTGACCGATTGCGTGTGATCTAGCAAATACCTGCCATGGGTCTTCTTGAGTTGCCTTAAGAGAAAGTGAAACACGCTCTCTGTCCTGGTCAACTTCTAGAACCTCAACAGTAACTTCCTGACCGATCTCAACAACTTCGCTAGCGTGCTCGATGTGCTTCCATGAAAGCTCGCTTACGTGAACTAGACCGTCAACACCACCAAGGTCAATGAATGCACCGAAGTTTACGATAGATGAAACAACACCTGTACGAATCTGTCCCTTAGCAAGATCTGCTAGGAATGTGCTGCGGTTAGCAGACTGAGACTCTTCTAGAAGAGCTCTGCGAGAAAGAACAACGTTATTGCGGTTCTTGTCTAGTTCCAGAATCTTTGCGTCAACATTTTGACCAAGGTAAGGAGTTAGATCGCGAACGCGACGAAGTTCGATTAGAGAAGCTGGAAGGAATCCACGAAGACCGATGTCAACGATTAGACCACCCTTGACAACTTCGATTACCAAACCGGTAACGACGCCATCAGTTTCTTTGATCTTCTCAACATCGCCCCACGCACGCTCGTACTGAGCACGCTTCTTGGAAAGAATGAGTCGGCCTTCTTTGTCTTCTTTCTGAAGAACAAGTGCCTCGATTGAATCACCAACAGAAACAATGTCGCCTGGAGCTGCATCATGTCTGATTGATAGTTCACGTGAAGGGATAACACCTTCGGTCTTGTAACCTACGTCGAGTAGAACCTCGTCGCGGTCAATCTTGACAACAATACCCGCGATTAGATCGCCGTCGTTGAAAGATTTTAGGGTTTTTTCGATTTCTGCTAGAAGTTCTTCTGCTGAACCGATGTCGTTTACTGCTACCTGCTTAGGAGCTTTGTTGGTGCTACTTGTCATAGAGAGGTTGTCTCGATCTTATTTTTACTCGGGCCAATTACCATTTGAAAACTACGGGCGTAGCAACTCACAGCAATTGAACTTGGACTGGGTTTGTTTAGGCCTAAATTCAGACCTTTGGAAAGTCTATACGGTCTTTTCGCCCGATACAACGCGGATTAGAGCCTCAAGGACTTTGTCCTCATCAGGACCTACAACCTCAATTGTGAGCTGCTCCCCATGTTTAGCTCCAAGACTCAAAATAGCCAGAATGCTACTCCCCTGGGCTTTCTTGCCTAATCGGTTGGTGACAGTCACACTGTGGTTACTAAGCGAGGCCACTCGTACGAAATCCGCGGCTGGCCGGGCATGTAGACCGACAGCAGGGCCAACAACACAGGTCTGCTTAGCCATTAGTGAGCTGCCTCATCCCAGCTTCTGCCAACTCCTACGCTTACCTCTAGTGGAACTGCCAGTTGCGCTGCCTCGTTCATGCCCTTGATAACCAATTCCTGGACCTTTTCAAGTTCACCGTTAGCAACTTCGATAACCAATTCATCGTGCACCTGAAGCAGGATTCGGCTCTTTACCTTGGCATTTACCAATGCTCTGTCTACGTTGATCATGGCTGTTTTCATGATGTCAGCCGCAGTTCCTTGAATAGGTGCGTTTAGAGCTGCTCTTCTGGCATTCTCTTTGAC
>CANLCU010000003.1 GCA_947489135.1 Micrococcales bacterium | reverse complement strand
TGTTCAAGTTCTGCTGTGACACCATCTAGAACGCCTTTACGCTCTGCTTCAGCATCGGCAACCAACCTAAGGGCCAATTCCTCAGCATTACTTAGGATTTGAGCAGCTTTTGCTCCAACTCCTGCATAACTAGGGCTTTTAGCCTCTTGAGCGTCAGATTCAAGCTCAATTAGGCGATTCTGGGCTTCTCTTAGCTCTGTAGCCAACTGATTGTTCAGATTGGTCAGATTTATAAGCTCTTTGCGGAAATCCCTAATAGAGTCGTCGACTAGACCGCGGTCATAGCCACGCATCACTAGCGGGAAATCAGTCTCATCGGCTGCCAAGGGTGCTCTCCTGGGGCTTGGGTAGAATAGACGGGGTCGTCAATCAACCCAAGTTTAGCCTGAAAGGAGCATTATGCGTTTTGTTATAGCCACAGTGCTACTAATAGCCTCAGGTATAAGCGTTTTACTGGGCTTTGCTATCCGTGAGCCTTTTGCTGAAAGCACAGGCCACAGGGTCGAATTTGAGGTCCCGACAGCCTATTCCTACGTACTTATCCCAAACAGCACCCTAACCGCCTTTGATGGTGAGATTTCTGTTGAAGCCAGCGGTATTGATGAGATTTTCTATGCTGATGGACGTGAGAGAGACATCCAGGACTGGATCGGAACCTCTAACTACTCTCGCCTAAACCTGAATCTAAAGACCTTTGAACCTGATGTGAGCACAGTAACCTCAGGTGGCCTTGATGCCGACCCAGCAGGTAGCGACATGTGGCGAAGCCAGCTAACTGTGAAGAACAAGCTTCTCAACGTAGTGACCATGTTTGATGACACAGCTGTTCTATTGGCAAGCAATGGACTCAGCAGAGCACCAGAAAAGATTGCAGTGATTTGGGATTCAAAGCCACTTATTAATTGGCCTCAGGTTTTAGTTATCGGTGGATTTGTTTTACTTCTAGCAGCGCTGATCATGAACTACGTGGCATTCCGTCACATTAGAAAACTTCGTGGGCCTAGAAGAAGAATTCCTAAGTCACCTACCGGTCCTAGATATCGTCGCAAGATTCAGCAGAACGTTCCAGTTAGAGGTAGACGAGCTATAGGCAAATCAAATAGAAGAAGATTCATGGCAGCACCGGTCGCCGTAGTATCACTTTCTCTATTGGCAGGATGTTCTTCCCCAACTGCCGAACTTGAAGGACCAAAGTACGAGTCAGTTACCGTAGTTGTCACTGAAGCTCAACTTCAGAGAATAGTTGCTGATGTTGCCACCACTGTGAAAGATGCAGATGCAAGCAGAGATGACAAAGCTTTAGTTAAGCGAGTTGCAGGATCTGCTCTGCAGATCAGAAGAGTTCAGTATCTACTTCAGTCAAAGAGCAAGAAGATTCCTAAGCTTCCTGCAATTGTGGCTAACCCAATAACTGTTGCTCTGCCAATGGAGTTACCTGCACCTGAACTTGGCTGGCAGCCTAGAACACTTATGGTTGTAACAAAGTCTGAATCAACAACCAGTGCACCACAGATGCTTGTGTTGCAGCAGAGTAGCCCAAGAGAAAACTACAAGCTTTGGTATCTAATTGATTTGCTACCTGATGACAACTTCCCTAACGTAGCCGCTCAATCAGTAGGAGCACTCCCAGTTGCTAAAGATGACTCCTTCCTGGTAACACCTCTAAAGAGCATTCCATTTAAATATGGAGACACACTCAACAAGGGTCTTGAGAGTAAGTTCGCTACTGAATTTAATTTGGACTCGGATGAGTTCTATGCAGAACTATCTGAATCTCAGATTCAACAGAAAAATGAAGTTGAAAAAGTAGGTTCAAAGATTAAGTTCCAGCACTCTTTGGGTAACCAAAACATCCTCGGCCTGCAAACAGTCGAACGCGGTGGATTGATTGCCCTAACCATGAACGACACTTCAACCATCACACCAAAGGCTCAAGGAGCTGCGGTATCGGTTAAGGCATTAGATCAGAAGCTTCTTCTAGGTTCACTTGGAAGTTCAACTGGCCTAAAGATTGTTTATAGCAACATGCTGCTCTTCTATGTTCCTGAATCAGGATCAGATGAAAAGATTCGACTTGTTGGTGCATCTCAGGGTCTACTAAGTGTTCGGTCAATAAATTGAGCGACATGAATTCACAAATGCGTGGCGGAGTTGATTTATCTTCTCTGGCAAACAAAGTTGTTCAAGAAAAGCTTGCTAACACCAGCACAGTTCAAGTTGACCAGGGCAGAAGAGTCAAGGTTCCAGCATTTGCTGTTGACCTCAACGAAGCCAACCTAAAGCCAATCATTGAAATCTCTTCAATAGTTGCGGTAGTAGTTGCCTTCTATAACCCAGACAACGCTGAGAGCATGACCCTTACTGGCAAGTTAGAAAAGCTAGCTAACTCCTCAGATGGCAAGTGGTTACTAGCCAAAGTAGACATCAAAGCCAATGCCAAGATTGCTGAAGCTTTCGGCGTAGACCTTCCTGCAACAGTTGCAGTAATCCTGGCCGGCGAACCAAAGCCACTATTCCAAGGGGATCAGATTGAATCTTCACTTGTTGATTTCATCGGAAAGCTAGTTGAAGTTTCTGCAGCTCAAGGCCTAAACGGAACTCTAGAAGTAGATGGTGCTGAGCCAACAGAAACCGAACCTCAACTCTCAGCATCAGAGCAAGCTGCTCTAGATGCCATGGATCAGGGTGACTTTGGTGCAGCGGTCAAGATTTACGAAGAAGAACTAAAACAAAGCCCTTCCAATGAAGAATTAGTTGCCCGTTTAGCCCAAGTAAAACTTGTTGAGAGAACATACAGTGGAGACATGGAGAAGGAACTCTCCATAGAGCCAAAGACTGTTGCTGAAGCAATGCGTAAAGCCGACTTCCAGCTAGCAGTTGGTCAATCTGAAGAAGCATTTGAACTTTTACTTGCCTGGTTTGATAAAGCTAACCCTGATGAGAGAGCGGCTTTATCTGCACTCTTCCTAGAACTATTCAATGCTGTTGGTAAATCACACCCCGCTGTAGTTGAAGCTCGTAAGTTACTTGCAGTTAAGTTGTTCTAGTCATGACTGTTTATCTTGACTATGCAGCAACCGCACCACTTCGTAAAGAAGTGTTTGAGTGCTACGCAGAACATCTACAGAACCTAGGTAACCCTTCTTCTGTGCACAGCACAGGTCAAAAGATTCGCAGAGCTCTAGAAGAAGCTAGAGAGTCTGTAGCAAGATCAGTTGATTGCAATAGAAGTGAAGTTATCTTCACCGCTGGTGGTACTGAGAGCGACAACCTAGCTATCAAAGGTCTCTACTGGCAAAGGAATAGTGAAGAAATCGTTCGACCTTTGATAGTTTCTTCCGGAACAGAACATCATGCCTCTATTGATCCAATGGAGTGGTTACAAAACCATGATGGAGCTGAGATTGTTTGGCTGCCGGTTGATTACCAGGGAATCATTGATTTTGATTTCTTTGAGAAGTTTCTGGAAGAAAACCATCAAAGAGTGGCTCTAGTGAATTTGATGTGGGCAAACAATGAAACCGGTGTTGTTACAGACATGGCAAAGGTAGTTGCAATAGCTAAGAAGTTTGACATCCCGGTTCACTCAGACGCTATTGCTGCCTTTGGTCACATTCCAGTAAGTTTTTCAAACTCTGGACTTAGCACCATGAGTATCTCAGCTCACAAGGTTGGCGGTCCAGTTGGAGCAGGTGCTCTAATAGTTTCTAGAAGCACAAAGCTTGTTTCAATCATTCACGGTGGCGGTCAAGAACGAGGCATGAGATCTGGAACCATGAATGCTCCAGTGGCTAAAGCATTTGCGCTTGCTGCTGAACTAGCTGTTGCTGAACTAGAAACTGAAACTAAAAGACTCTCTGCACTTCGTGATCGCTTAGTTCAAGGTGTGTTGGCACTCTCTCCACTTGCTCATCACACAGCAAGAGATTCAAAACGTATGCCGCACAATGCACACTTCACCTTTGAAGGATGTTCAGGGGATTCACTACTGTTCCTTCTAGATCAACAGGGTGTTTGCGTGTCTGTTGGTTCTGCCTGTCAGGCTGGAGTGAATGGTCCTTCACACGTTCTAGTGGCGATGGGTAGAACAGAGCGAGAAGCACTCGGTTGTATTCGTATGACTCTAGGTAAAGAAAGCACTGATGCTGACATTGATGCAGTGTTAGCTGCATTACCTAAGGCACTTGATGGTGCTGCCCGAGCAGGGCTTACGAGTTAAGAGAGAATTAGATCATGAAGGTATTAGCAGCAATGAGTGGTGGCGTAGATAGCGCTGTTGCTGCTGCACGTGCTGTTGAGGCAGGACATGAAGTCGTTGGTGTTCACCTAGCGCTATCTAGAATGCCTGGCACGCTTAGAACTGGTTCTAGAGGCTGCTGCACTATTGAAGACAGCATGGATGCTCAAAGAGCAGCGAACGTAATTGGTATTCCTTACTACGTATGGGACTTCAGTGAGAGATTCAAACTCGAGGTAGTTGATGACTTCATCAGCGAATACGAAGCAGGTAGAACTCCTAACCCTTGTATGAGATGCAATGAGCGAATCAAGTTCGCTGCTCTTCTAGAAAAAGGTTTAGCACTAGGTTTTGATGCTGTTTGCACAGGTCACTATGCCAGCATCCTGAGTGATGATGAAGGCAATCTAGAACTACACAGATCTATGGCCCTAGCTAAAGACCAGAGCTATGTCTTAGGTGTTCTAACTGCTGAGCAACTACAGCATTCAATGTTTCCTCTAGGTCACACAGCAAGCAAAGACCTAATTAGAGCAGAAGCGGCAGAGCGTGGACTGTCAGTAGCTGCTAAACCAGACTCGTACGACATCTGCTTTATTCCTGAAGGGGATACCCAAGACTGGCTGGCTGATCGTCTGGGAAACACAACAGGTGAAATTGTTGATATGCAGGGCAATGTTCTAGGTGAACACAAAGGTGCTCACGGCTTCACAGTTGGTCAGAGAAAAGGTCTTCAGCTTGGTAGACCAGCAGTGGATGGCAAGCCTCGTTATGTATTAGCTGTTGATGTGAAGACAAACAAGGTTGTCGTTGGACCTCAGCAAGCTCTAGCAGTAGTTGAACTTACGGGTAACAAGTTCACCTGGTGCGGTAAGCCTAAAGAAAACCCAGAAGTACTCTTCCCAGCCCATGTTCAAGTAAGAGCTCACGGTGAACAGGTTGCTTGTGAAGTAGCTGTCGTTGATGGTGCCATGGTCATTAGATGTGATGAACCAATTTATGGAGTAGCTCCAGGACAAACTGCAGTGATTTACCTAGGCACGAGAGTGCTTGCACAGACCACTATTGATTACACAGTGTCAGCTGTTGACTCTTTTTCAACAGCCTCGGCGAGTATTGGCTCTAGTGTCAATGGTGCTGTTTAGGCTTATCAGGTGCCAGAGAAACCAGCTATCCGCATCGCCTTTCTAGTAGACGAAATCAATAAGCATCGTCGTGCCTACTATCAGGAGAACACAGTTCTAATCAGCGATGCTGAATATGATGCCCTAATGGCCGAGCTGGAACTTCTTGAATCAAAACATCCTGAACTGATCTCTGGAGATTCTCCTACTCAAAGCGTTGGTGGTTCAGCCAATGAGGCTTTCTCACCAGTTGAACACCTTGAGAGAATGTGGTCTTTGGACAATGCATTCGATGATGAGGAACTAAAGGCTTGGGCAAACAGAGTTGGTCAAGACCGCTTCCTTTGTGAACTGAAGATTGATGGCTTGGCTATTAACCTTCGCTACGAAAAGGGCGAGCTTGTATCAGCAGCAACTAGAGGTGATGGAGTTGTTGGAGAAGACGTTACCAATAACGTAAAGACCATCAAGCAAATCCCACACCGTCTAAAGGGCACAAAGATTCCTGATGTTGTTGAAATCAGGGGAGAAATCTTCTTTGGAGTTAAAGACTTCGCCAACCTCAACGCTGGACTGGTAGCTGAAGGTAAAGCACCTTTTGCTAACCCTAGAAACTCAGCCAGTGGTTCGCTTAGACAAAAGGATTCTTCAGTAACAGCAAGCAGACCGCTTCAGATGTTGGTTCATGGAGTTGGTGCTTGGCCAGATGCTCCTTTCAAGAATCAGAGTGAACTCTATGAACTTCTAAAGAGCTGGGGTTTACCAACTTCGACTAGATATGAGGTGGTTGATTCCATCGATGGTGTAATCAAGTACATTGCCAAGTTCCAAGCACAACGACATGATCTAGAACACGAGATTGACGGCGTTGTTGTGAAGGTTGATTCACTTGCGGCTCAGAAAGAACTTGGCTTTACCGCTCGCGCTCCACGCTGGGCTGTTGCTTATAAATACCCACCTGAGCAGGTAAACACCAAGCTGCTAGACATCAGAGTTTCAGTTGGAAGAACCGGTAGAGCAACTCCTTACGCAGTTGTTGAACCAATCAAGGTAGCTGGTTCAACCGTCGAGTTTGCAACCTTGCATAACCAGGATGTAGTGAAGGCTAAGGGGATTCTCATCGGGGATACCGTTGTTCTTCGTAAAGCAGGAGATGTTATTCCTGAAATTCTAGGTCCAGTAGTTGAACTTAGAACGGGCCAAGAACGTGCCTTTGTAATGCCAACTTATTGTCCAGACTGTAATGGAAAGCTTGCTCCTTCGACCGAAGGTGATGTAGATCTTCGTTGTCAGAACTCCGAACACTGTCCAGCGCAATTGCGTGAACGAGTTGCATACATTGGCTCTAGGGGAGTGTTAGATATCGAAGCACTTGGTTATGTTGCAGCTGTTGCTCTAACTCAACCGGTTGAACCTAAGGTTGCTCCATTGACGTCTGAGGCGAATCTATTCAACCTGACTATGGATCAGTTGCTACCAATTAGAACTTATGTTTTAGATCCAGACACCGGGTTACCAAAGCTAGATGAAGATGGAAAACCTAAGACTGTTCAATTCTTCAGTAAGACAGTGAAGGGCGAAACAGTTCCTTCAGAGGTTGCTATCAAGCTTCTAAAGAATCTTGAAGAAGCCAAGACAAAGCCGCTATGGAGAATCATTGTTGGTTTGTCGATTAGACACGTTGGTCCGGTTGCTGCAAGATCTCTTGCCACTCACTTTGGTTCACTCGATAACATCTTCAACGCAACTGAGGAAGAACTATCTCAAGTAGATGGTGTTGGAACTATCTTGGCTCAATCACTTTTGGAATGGATCAAGGTTGATTGGCATAAAGACCTGGTTGAGTCTTGGCGTAAATCTGGAGTGCTACTTGAGATCCCTGGACACGCAGGACCTGGAGCTAACGTGGTTAGCGATGGAGTCTTCACAGGCATGAGCATTGTTGTTACTGGAACTTTGCAGAACTACACCAGAGAGAAAATCGAAGAGTTGATTATTACTAATGGTGGCAAAGCAGCCTCCAGTGTTTCTAAGAACACTGCTTTTGTAGTTGCTGGAGCAAATGCTGGATCAAAGCTCACTAAGGCTGAGAGCCTAGGGGTAGCAGTTATTTCTGAAGAAGAGTTTGCTAAAAAGTTAGGTTAATTACTTAGCTTCGTCGATTTCAGATTCATCAACAGCAACCATGCTTTCGGTTGACATCAACTTGCTCATTGAATCTAGGAAGTCGGCAACTTCTTCGCGTTCTTCAGATAGTTTGTTCAAGCGTTCGCGAGAATCCTTGATCGCGTTTTCAGCATATCCCTGAGCCTTGCGAGAAAGAATCTCTGCACGACGACGAGACTGGTTGATTAGATCAGTTGAACGCTTCTGTGAATCAGCAAGAATCTCATCACGAGTTGCTCTTGCTTCTCTTGAAACACGTTCTGCTTCAGTAAGAATCTCAGATGCACGAGCAGAAGACTCTGCAAGCGAGCGGTTAGCTTCTTCAGTAATTGCCTGAGCCTGACCAACAGCAGTCTGGTAAATGCGAAGAGCTTCCTGCTCTGCTTCATCACGCTTAGCTTTTAGTTCTGCTTCTAGGTCAACACGAGCCTGAGCAGTTCTCTGGCTTAGTTCAGTTGCAAGAGCTCTAGCTTCTTCAGTCTCACGGTGAACCTGTGAACGAAGTTCAGCAGCATATCTTTCACCATCAGATTTGATAGCAGCTGCTTCTCTTTGAGCTGTTTGAATTCTTTCGTTTGCTTCGCTAAGACTTGCTGATGCAGTGTTTAGCATCTCGCCGTGGCGTCTATCAGCATCAAGACGGGCTTCTTCCATCTTGATTTCAGCTTCTTGAATGACGCGATCAGCTTTATCTTTAGCGCTTCTCTTTAGAGCGTCTGCTTCACCCTTAGCTTCTTCACGAATACGAAGAGCATCCTGGCCGGCATCGGCAATCATCTTCTTGGCTTGCTCTTCAGCAAGGCGTAGGGTCTGCTCGAACTGAGCACCTAGGGCTGCATAGCCGTTAGGACCACCCTGTTTGACCTGGACCTTTAGGTTGTCTACTTCGGCTTTGAGGATGGTGATCTCTGAGGCAGCTTGCTCGTTATAGGTAGCCTGGTGCTCAATCTCTAGACGCATCTCTTCGATGGTCTTATCTACCTGATTGCGGTCATAACCGCGCATCACAACATCGAAGTCTTCGCGATCAGTAGCGCGGACGACGTCGTCGAAGTTCTCTTCTTCAGCCATTTTGTATTCTCCTGAAACATACTTAGTTCAAGGCCCCTTTTGGAGGCCCAGCAACTATGTAAGTTTAGTCCAGTAAGCGGGATTGGGTAAGCCCCGATATACTTATAGGAGATAACAACAACCACAGTTTTGAGGAACCCCATGTCAGATGTGACCCCTGATTTAGTGCGACATCTAGCCAATTTGGCCAGAATCGAGCTAGATGAGTCCGAAGTAGTTCGCTTTACAGAACAACTAGGCGTTATTTTGGATTCAGTAGCGAAGATTTCTTCAGCTATTGATGAAAATACCCCCTCTACAAGCCACCCAATTCCTCTTACAAATGTTTTCAGGGAAGACGTAATTGAGCCTTCTCTAAGCCAAGAACAGGCCCTTTCTGGTGCTCCTGATCAGGGTCAAGGCCGTTTCCGCGTAGCTGCAATCTTGGACGAGGAGTAAGCCTGATGTCTGAACTTATTAGGAAAAATGCCTCTGAACTTGCAGAGATGCTAGGTAAGGGCGAGGTTAGCTCTGTTGAAGTTACCCAGGCTCACATTGACCAGATTTCAAGTGTTGGCGATGCCGTTCACTCTTTCCTTCATCTAACCACTAAAGGAGCTTTAGCGGTAGCGGCTGAAGTTGACCGCAAGAGAGCAGCCGGGGAATCTCTTCCAGCTCTAGCTGGCGTTCCAATCGCTGTGAAGGACAACCTCACAACTACCGATGCTCCAACAACCGCAGGTTCAAAGATTCTTGAGGGTTGGATTGCTCCTTACGATGCAACCGTTATTACCAAGCTTCGCCAAGAGATGATGCCTATCTTGGGTAAAACCAACCTTGATGAATTTGCTATGGGTTCTTCTACTGAGTTCTCTGCCTACGGGCCAAGCAAGAACCCATGGGATCTAACAAGAATCCCTGGTGGTTCTGGTGGTGGATCTTCATCTGTTGTTTCCTCTTTTCAAGCTCCTCTAGCTATTGGTTCAGACACCGGTGGATCGATTCGTTTCCCAGGAGCTGTAACTGGAACTGTTGGTATCAAGCCAACCTATGGTGCTGTTTCAAGATACGGACTTATCGCACTTGCCTCATCACTTGATCAGATTGGTCCAGTGGCAAGAAATGTTCTAGATGCTGCTTATCTTCAAGATGTAATTGCAGGCTATGACCCAAGAGATAGCACCTCACTAAAAGACTCACTTGGCTCAATGGTTGAAGCTGCTAAGAACGGATCACTCAAGGGCAAGAAGGTTGGTCTAATCAAGCAGCTTTCAGGTGCTGGATTCCAACAGGGTGTTCAGAACAGATTTGCTGAAGCATTGAAACTAATCACCGATGCTGGAGCAGAAATTGTTGAAGTTGACTGCCCATCTTTTGAGTATGCAATTGATGCTTACTACTTGATTCTTCCTGCGGAAGCATCAAGCAACCTAGCTAAGTTCGACTCAGTTCGATTTGGTATGAGAGTTACTCCAGAAGGTAACCCAACCATTGAACGAGTAATGGCTGCTACCCGTGAAGCAGGCTTTGGTCCAGAAGTGAAGAGAAGAATCATTCTTGGAACTTATGCTCTTTCAGCTGGTTCATTCGACAAGTTCTATGGAGCAGCGTTAAAGGTAAGAACTCTTATTCAAAGAGACTTTGATGCAGCCTTCGCTAAGGCAGATGTTCTAGTTTCACCAACAGCACCAACAACAGCATTCAAATTTGGTGAAAAGGTAGCTGATCCTTTAGCTATGTATCTAAACGACATTGCTACCATTCCAGCTAACCTTGCTGGAATCCCAGGTATCTCTGTTCCTATCGGTTTAGCTGATGAAGACAACCTTCCAGTTGGTATTCAGTTCCTAGCACCAGCACACAAAGATGCTGCTCTGTATGAAGTAGGAGCAGCACTAGAAGGAATCCTTGAAGGCATCTGGGGTAAGCGCATGATGGACTTTGCTCCTAAGTTGGAGGTTAACTAATGGCTAAAGCAAACTTGATGGATTACGACAAGGCTCTAGAGCTTTTTGAAGTGGTCATTGGTCTAGAAGTACACATTGAACTAAACACCAACACCAAGATGTTCTGTGGTTGTAAGAACGACTTCGGTGATGAGCCAAACACAAACGTCTGTCCAATCTGTATTGGTCTACCTGGATCTCTTCCGGTTGTGAACCGCAAGGCTGTTGAATCTTCAATCTCAATTGGTCTAGCCCTTGGTTGCCAGATTGCACCTACTGGAGGGTTCTCTAGAAAGAACTACTTCTATCCAGATCTAGCTAAGAACTACCAGACTTCACAGTTCAGAGACCCAATTGCATTTGAAGGTCAGCTAGAAGTCGAAGTTCCTAGCGGCAATAAGTTCACAGTTCAAATTGAACGTGCACACATGGAAGAAGATGCTGGAAAGCTAACCCACATCGGTGGTTCAACCGGTCGTATCCAAGGAGCTGAATACTCACTCGTTGACTACAACCGTGCTGGTGTTCCACTAGTTGAGATCGTTACTAAGCCAGTATTCGGTGCAGGTGCAGAAGCTCCTGAACTAGCAGCTGCTTACGTTCGTTCAATTAGAGAAATCGTTAAAGCACTTGGTGTTAGCGATGCTCGTATGGAACGTGGAAATGTTCGCTGTGATGCCAACGTTTCTATTAGACCGCACGGTCAAGAGAAACTTGGCACCAGAACTGAGACTAAGAACGTTAATTCACTTCGTTCAATCGAACGTGCAGTTAGATATGAAATCCAAAGACAAGCAGCAATCTTGGCTGCTGGTGGAACTATCACTCAGGAAACCAGACACTGGCACGAAGACAAGGGTTCAACAAGCGCTGGAAGACCTAAGTCTGATGCTGATGACTACCGTTACTTCCCTGAACCAGATCTAGTTCCAGTTGAACCTTCTCATGAACTAATTGAGAAGCTACGTTCACTTCTTCCAGAGAACCCAGCAGATAGACGCAAGCGTCTTGCAGAGGAGTGGAACTTCGCTGAGATGGAATTCAGAGATGTTGTAAACGCTGGTCTTCTTGACTTCATTGAAGAAGCTGTAGCAGCAGGAGCAAAGCCTCAGGCTGCACGCAAGTGGTATTCAGGTGAGATTGCTCGTATTGCTAACTCAGAAGATAAAGATGTTTCAGAAATGAACATCACACCTACTCAGGTAGCAGAGATTGCAACTCTTGTTGAATCAGGCAAGATCAATGACCGTATTGCTCGCGAAGTTCTTTCAGCAGTTCTAGAGGGAGAAGGATCACCTACTGAGATTGTTTCTTCAAGAAACCTAGAAGTCGTTTCTGATGATGGTGCACTTATTGCAGCTATTGATGAAGCACTAGCTAAGCAGCCTGATGTTCTTGAAAAGATTCGTGAAGGTAAAGTTCAAGCAGCAGGAGCTGTTATCGGTGCTGTAATGCAGGCCATGAAGGGTCAAGCAGATGCTGCAAGGGTTAGAGAACTAGTTCTCGAAAGAGCTAACCAGTAATTCTTTAATGTGAAAAACCCGAGGCTAATAACCTCGGGTTTTTCATTTGCGACTCAGCCGAACCTTACGACTGAACCATCTACACACCTACCGGTAAGAGCGATGCGAGTGAAATCGCTCGGCCCGTAAGTCAAAGTGGCTGATCGCTTGTCTGGACTAAACACTATTGAGTAACTGCGGGTAGCAAAGTTGCCCTTCACCGGGAAGCTTCTATCTCCACCAAACAATTTTGCGTTGGAAGGACAGTCGAAAATCCCATTCTTCAACGTGAAAGGCCTCTTATTTTTAAGACAAGTAAATAGCTGCTGATAGATGTGCCCACCCAGGTCTTCAAGTTGACCGTTGCCAGTGGCTGTTCGCAGAGCGGCTCTCAAATAGTTTTCGGCTTTTGGTTTGGAGATAACGCAGTCAGAGAGGCCAGGCACCGGGCTAGACCCCTCTGGAATACACTCCGATTGTTTGAGATAGACCCATCGACTCGCTAAGTTTGGCGAATTTGAAGGAAGTTTTATGCTACGTCCCACGATTTTGCCGTTGGCATCCAATCCTGAAAGAACGTACTGACTGAAGGTTGGCACATATGTTTTCCAGTCAGGATATGCCAATGTCGAAGTCTTTACATAGGTCTTGGTTATCTTGACAGCACCCTTCATGGTCAGCTTAGAGAGTGAAATTTTAATTTCACTCGTCTGAAATTTGATGGCCTTCCTTGAAGCTTCGAGCGATTTCGCACCCCAGACCAAATTAGTCGGTATTTTTGTTGTGAAAGTGTTAGAGCTATTTACGACCACCAATGGATCGCTTGAACCAGCCAGAGATTGTTGCGATACATTTCCGAGGCTTAGCAGCCATATCAAAAGAGTGGTGAAAATAATGTAAATTTTCAATTCCTTAGCACCTAACCTCCATTTAATGGGAATGATTGCATGTTAATTAGAGTGCTGCCTCCGCCACCACCACCGAAAGATGTCAGGGTCTTTGGGAATGTTATGAAATTGTCTGGCCATCTGATGGTTCCTGTTTGGACGCCAGGATAAAGCCTACGTTGAGTAGTAATCCTTCGATTGCCATTGTCGTCTGCAACGTCGATATGTAGCAGTTTTCCAGATGAGTTTCTAACGACACTCATGACATAGGCAACATGACCCAATTTAAGTTCTCCTTTTGCGTTCCATTGTGCAATGTCTCCTACATGAGGAACGACACTCAATGTTGCTGGAGTTCTGCTAGACGCCTGGGTGTCCCAGTACTGTGCGCTGTCAAAATGAGAAATGGCTGGCATCCAAGGACTAAACAGTGAAATCATGTATGCCGCAAATGATGTGCAGCCATGTCTTGGCTCATTGCCCTCACCTTCTGAAAAATAATCTACATTGTATGGATCTTGACCAACATAACCCCAAGTTGCCACGCAGGAATAACTGTCATAGCTCTTTGCCGTGCAGATTTCTTCGTTGTCTAAAGCAAATGCCCCAGTTTGGCCAAAAACTGTTAGGCCGGTTGCGACCGTCCCTGCAAGTAATATTTTTACCCCCATGCAGAGCCCCCTTTCGTTTCTGAAGTCAGTCTATTCGCAAGTTCACACTTGCTTCCGATAGCAATCAGCCTGTTACCAAACCGCAACAAACTCATATTGAATGAAGTTCGTTCGTATCGCTCAGCTAAGGCTCAAGAATCGAGAATGCAAAAACCCGAGGCTACTAACCTCGGGTTTTTCTTTTGGGGTGAGTAACGGGACTTGAACCCGCGACATCCTGGACCACAACCAGGCGCTCTACCAGCTGAGCTATACCCACCATGTTTTATTCCGGACTAGACGAAATGAACTCTCAAAGTTTATCAGTCTTCAGCACCTGCGCTAGTGCCTGTGCTTCTTCGCTTGTTGGGCCTGGGGCTTCAACAAATACGCCGCTTCTGTAATACTTGAGTTCTTCAATAGATTCAAGAATGTCGGCTAGAGCTCTATGGCCACCATCTTTCTTAGGGGCTTGGAAATAGACCCTTGGATACCAACGCTTAGAGAGTTCCTTGATGGTTGAAACATCAATGTTTCTGTAGTGCAGGTGGGCATCTAGGTTAGGCATGTATTTAGAGATAAACATGCGATCTGTACCAATTGTGTTACCAGCTAGGGGAGAAGTCTTAGCGTTTGGAATGTATTTCTTGATGTATTCCAAAACTTGAGCTTCTGCATCCTCTAGCTCAATGCCAGATGCGAATTCCTTGATGAGACCTGAGTCAGTATGCATCTTGCGAACATAGTCACCCATGGCTTCAACTGTTCCAGCTCTAGGTTTGATAACTAGGTCAATGCCTTCATCAAGAACATTTAGATCAAAGTCAGTGATAACTGCTGCTATTTCAACAATGCATTCGGTGTCAGGGTTTAGCCCTGTCATCTCGCAGTCAATCCAGACTAAGTACTCGGGTATGTTCATGATTCCTTCAAACTTGTTTAGAGCCCTCATTATTCAAGGGCACTAAATAAGTTTACCTTTAGGGCTAAGCGGTCTTAGCTGATGTCTTTGCCTTGGCTGGAGCTTTAGCAGCAGGCTTTTTGGCTACTGTCTTCTTCTCTAACTTGGCTAGCTTCTTCTTAGCCTTGCGCTCTTTTCTGCCTTCTACCAAACGGTAGAGAACAGGCACAATCACCAGGGTCAAGATAGTTGAAGAGAACAGACCACCGATAACCACAATTCCTAGTGGCTGAGAGATGAATCCACCTGAACCGGTGAAGCCTAGAGCTAGTGGGCTCAATGCTCCAATGGTTGCAAGAGCAGTCATCAAGATAGGGCGTAGTCTCTGACGAGCACCGTTGATGATTGCTTCTTCGAATGGCATACCTTGCAAGCGGTATTGATTGATCAGGTCAATCAGAACAATCGCGTTTGTAACAACAATTCCAACCAGCAGCAACATACCGATCAGAGCTGGAAGACCCAGAGCTGTGTTAGTTGCTAGCAGAGCAACGAATGCTCCGGTAGCTGCGAATGGAATTGACACTAGAAGAACTAGTGGCTGAGCAAGGCTTCTAAATGTTGCGACCATGATTAGGTAAACAATCGCAATAGCAGCAAGCAGAGCTAGACCTAGCTGACCGAATGATTCTGCCTGATCTGCTGAAACTCCACCGATTGGTAGAAGTGATGAACCAGCAGGCATTTTGTCCTGAAGTCCTTCAACAATTCCAGCAACCTGAATGGTGATTGGGCCAAGGCTTGCGTCTTTATCTGGAGTTAGTGAAACAGTTGCTGCACGGTCTCCATCCTGAGTTGTTACCTTGGTAGGAACTGAAACAAGTTCAACTTTCGCTACAGAACTTAGAGTTACCTGACCGAATGGGCTAAGCGGAATTGCCTTAACCTCAGCGATGGTCTCTGGAACGTTTTCAGACTTGATGTAGATATCAGTCTGCTTCTCATCGATGTTCACTGAACCAATGCTCTGCGGGCTCATTGCGTTAGAAACCAGAGTTGCAACTGCAATTTCACTCAGACCAAGACGTGTAGCTTGTTCACGATCAACAGTTACCTTTAGAGTTCTCTGCTTCTCGCTAAGAGTTGTCACTACATCAGGAGAGACGTTGTCAACCTTGCCTTCAAGTGCATCCTGAACAACCTTGATACCTTCACGTAGCTGCTCATCTGTCTTTGCTGTAACGGTTACGTCAATTGTTCCGGTTGAACCAAATGACTGACCTGACTGGAAGCTGACCTTACCAAGAGAGCTGTCTGCATCGAATAGCTTCTGCATTCTTGCCTGGAAGTCATCTCCGTTTACAGATTCATCAATAGATACCTGGATCTGGATTCCACCAGCAGACTGACCAAAAGCAACACGGCTATCAGCAGTTCCACCAATGGTGGTTGTAACGGCAACAGTGTCGCCACTGTCTAGAAGGATCTTCTCGACACCATCAGCTGCTGCAGCCTTGTCTTCTAGAGAAGCACCAAGGGGAACTTCTTGGTTGATGCTAAAAGTTGTTGAACCTGAGCTACCGATGAAGTTGGTCTTGATGAATGGCACTAGCCCAAAGGTGAAGACCAGTACCAAAGCTGAAGCAACGATAGTGATTACCGGACGCTTCTGAGTAGCTGTTAGAACAGGGATGTAACCACGCTGAAGAATTGACTTCCTCTCGTGCTCTTCCTCTTCTTTTCTAGCCTTCTCTGCAAACTTCTTAGCTTGAGCTTCAGTCATACCTGCTTCAACTACTGGAGTCTTTAGGAACCAGTAAGCAATCACAGGAACGATAGTTAGCGATACGAATAGGGAAGCAACCAGTGCTAGAGCGAAGGTGAGAGCAAATGGTCTAAAGAGCTGACCAACTAGACCTCCAACAACTGCAATAGGAAGGAATACAGCAACGGTAGTCAAGGTGGCTGCTGTAATAGCTCCTGCAACTTCCTTGACTGAGTTGATGATTGCTTCAAGTTTCTTCTCACCATAAGCCAAGTGACGGTTGATGTTTTCAATCACAACAATCGAGTCATCAACAACACGACCAATAGCGATGGTTAGAGCACTAAGGGTGAATAGGTTCAGTGAGTAACCGAATCCTGCTAGACCAATGAACGCAACTAGGAGAGATGTTGGGATAGAGATGGCTGTCACCAATGTTGAACGCCATGATCTCAAGAAAACCAAGATGATAACGATGGCGAAGGTAAGACCAAGCAGACCTTCTTTGACTAGGTCAGAAATTGACTTCTCAACAAATGGTGCCTGGTTGAAAGTTTCCTTGATGGTTACATCGCCACCTAGCTTGGTAGCTAGTTCGTCTTCAAGAGGCTTGATGCCCTTAGAGATAGAAACAGTGTTTCCATCCTGAGTCTTAGTAATAGAGATAGCTAGAGATGGCTTGCCATCAACTCTTGAGATTGAAGCTACTGGAGCAAGTTCGTAACTTACCTTGGCAACATCACCAATTGTTGTTACTTGACCTGGAACAGTTCCTGCAAGTGGAAGAGACTTGATAGCAGCGATAGTTTCAACTGGAGTTCCAACCTGAACTGTGATTTCACCCTTGCTGTCTTCAAGAGTTCCAGCAGGGATAACTAAACCGTTTGTCTTTAGAGCATTAGAGATACTCTGAGCAGAAATTCCATTAGCTGCCATTACTGCTTGGTTCAGCTTTAGGTTCACGCGGTATTCACGAATACCACCGATCTGAACATCCTTGACACCAGGTACTTTCTTGAAAAGAGTTGGTGCTATATCTGGAAGCAGCTTTGAGATCTCGGTGTTGTCACCTGAGTCAGAAGCAACGCTAAGAACTAATACTGGGATTGTGTCTAAGCCACCACTTAGTACTCGAGCATTCGCTCCAGTTGGAAGATTAGCTTTTACTGAATCAAGAGCGGCGTTTAGAGATTCGGTTACCTTCGCTGAGGTGATACCGAAGTCAAAAGTTACTCGAACAGTTGAAAGGCTGCTCTGGCTTGTTGAAGAAGTAGTTGTCACACCTTCTAGAGATTCAACAGAAGACTCAATTAGTCTGCTGACCTGAGTGTCCATAACCTCAGGTGATGCACCTGGGTAAGTGGTAACGATCGCTGCTTGAGGGAACTCAAGAGAAGGGAATAGCTCTTGCTTTAGAGAACCAACCGAGATGAAACCGAATACGGCAAGAATCGAGGTTAGAAGTGCAACCACCGAACGGTTGGCAAGGCTAATTTTTGACAAGCTGAACATGAATCTCCAATAGTTAAATATGTTTACCTAGGTAAATAATACTAATGCTTTACCCTGCTTTTCAAGGCTAACAAACTCTCCAGACACCTAAGGACCCTAACCCCAAACCTCAGGTTCTTCTAAGGGAAGATGAGCAGATCGTCCATATCGTCGTTTTCCCCAGTGGATCCAAGCAATCTAGCCACTGAGTTCATGGCTCCGCCAATAACCGCTGGAATACCGCCTCCAGGATGAACAGATGCCCCCACTCGCCATAACCATGGTCTGAATAGAGAGGTGTAGCCAGGGGTATGGAATGGACCACCTTGCCAGATAGGTCTAGTAGCTCCATATAGAGAGCCACCCTGAGCTCCAAACTCAGCAAAATACATAGGGTCAAGAATCTGGTAATCCAGGATCAGATCGGCAAGGTTCTCTTTCAAACCGATTAGAGAACTAATGCGAGCAAGCTCTCGTTGAACAAATTCACTTTCTAGTGTGAAACGTTCTCCATTGGCTGGAGCTGTGAGCAAGATAGCCGCCGTTGCTTTGTCATTTGGATAGATGTGGTTTGGCTTGTAGTAGTTCAAGAAAGCCATGGTCTCTTCAGGAACTTCGGTTTTATCCAAATCAGCGTGAAGAGAAGAAGGGGAACTAGGCATGATTACTGAATGAGTAACGGTACCTTCTGGAAGTGGTTTCTTTAGAACAGCAAAGAGAGCAACACCTGAACAGGAAACCAACTTAGGTTGCTTGACCCTTTTACCTAGAAGTGAATCAATTACTTGAGCATCTGCTGCACCTATTACATAGTCAGCTTTTAGTTCTTGACCGTCAGCAATGACAAAGCCTTTGCTGATCTCGGTGACCTGAATATTGGTCTTAACAGTTGCTCCTGCCTGAAGAGCAAGTTTTTCTAGAGCTAGAGCTATTTCGTAAACTCCACCTTCAGGAACAAAGATTCCTTCTTTAGCCATAACTGCAGGCATGGTTGCATACAAAGCCAAAGTTCTCTCAGGGGAGATACCAGCGTTAAGAGTGTGAATGGCGATTACTTCTTTCAAACCTTCTGGCATCCAATCAAGATGCTTTAGGTAAGAACTTGTTGAGAGGTGAATTCCGTAGTTCTTAGAAATGGCTGTTACAGCTGGCAAAGTTTTTGGATTGAATGGGTCTGAGGTTAGAAGTTTTGTAATAGCAGGACCTAAGTCGCCATGTTCTTTTACAAAACGTTGCCAAGCTGGATACCAAGAGTGACCTTCTTGAACTGGAAGGTTCACTACTTCTTTACCGAAATAATAGGTGCCAACGTCAGGTAGTTTTTGAAGCTTTAAATCTGCAATAGATGCAGAGGTTGCTTTACCTAGTTTGTTATAGCGAGAGAACAGTTCTTCTAGAACTGCAGGGAAGGTAACAAGGGAAGGTCCAGTATCAATTCTTTGACCTGCTACATCTATACGTCTTGACTTGCCACCGATCCAGGAGTTCTTCTCAAGAACTGTTACCTGGTGTCCTGCTTTAGCTAAGAGTGCAGCTGCTGTTAGCCCGCCTAAGCCAGCTCCAACAATAACTATCGTCTTCTTCAATTACAGAAGCTCCAAGACCAAAAATGTGACTAGCTGGAAACCTGCAACAGTTCCAACTACATACGGATAAGCAACGGAATACTTATAAATCCTCTTTGCATTTGCTGAAGAGTTGTCTTTGATCATTAGCCTTATCAACCAGAAAGCATATGCGCCATTGGCTATCGCTAATGGAATGTTTACAAAGGCAAACATGATTGTCGATACCAGCCACCAGAAACCAACCCAGTAGAGAGATTTCTTCACACCCAGATAGACAGCTGTTGTTTTGATTCCAACAAACTCATCCTCTTCAATGTCTTGAATGGCGTCGTATGTGTGCTTTGCAAGACTCCATGCCATAAGAGCGAAGACTGCTAGCCAAATAGGTTCCTTGCCAAGAGCAAGAGGAACAATTGCTAGCGGGAAAGCGTAATCAGCATTGCTGATGGAATCTAGAAATGGACGTCCTTTGAATCTTGCCGGGGGAGCTGAGTAGAACAAGAAGGTAAGGCTGTATGCCCAGATCCATATGTTTGCTTCAACTGAGTAGTTAAGGGCAAAGAAAACTAGGAAAGGAGCATTTAGTAGAACTACACCCCATGAAATCCAAGGAACCTCCTTAGGATCAATCTTTGCTCCACCGTATCCACCCTTACGAATGTTGATGTTGTCAGTTTCCTGGTCAAAGATGTCGTTGATGCCGTAGATAAGAAGGTTGAAAGGCAGAGTCACCCAAAGAAGCAGCCAGATAGCATCCCAGCTCCATAGCGATCCGGTGAGCCATAGACCCATCATGGTCGTGCCAATAGTGTTGACCCAAAGCACAGGTCTTGAAATAGTGATTAGTCTTCTCAGCACACCTAACTCTAACCTCACTCATGGGGTAAACTAGGGGAGCCTTGTTCTTGATAAGGCATGCCTTCGTAGCTCAGTGGATAGAGCAAGAGCCTTCTAATCTCTTGGTCGCAGGTTCGATTCCTGCCGAGGGCGCTCAGTAAGTTCTTCAAAATCAGATCTTTCGATCTCTATGTTTAGAGGAGGGTACAATGCGTAGCATTCTTTTCCCCGCCAACCCAAAGACATACCAAGGCTATCGATTGGTCAGGGTTCTCACCTTCCTGTTTCTCATGATTGTCGTAGCTCGAAGTGCTGTTCACTTATTTGCCCCAGATGGTGGTGCGAACAGCATTGCTGGTATCGATGTCAGTGGCCCTGATGGAAATAATGTGATCGCACTGTTTCATCAGTGGGGAGCAATCCAGCTGGTTTTAGCTGCGCTGTTGCTTGTAATCTTCTTCGCATATAAGGGGTTAACGCCTCTAGTCATTCTCTTCTTGAGCCTTGATGCACCAATGAGAGCATTGGCTGGTCAGATGGGCAAAATTGAGAGTTCACACACTCCACCAGGCGAAGCACTTAATTGGCCCGCTTTCTTCTTTCTTCTCGCACTGTTCTTTGTTTCACTCAAGGAAAAGAAGTCTTAAAGCTAAATCGAAAACCAATTTTGGTTCTGTTTCCGACAGTGAGTTCTTGACACTTCTGCGAGAATTTGAGTTATGACCAATTCAGCTGGGAAAGTCTCTAACGTCGCGTTGAGCGTTGGAATCGCTACTGGCATTTACGGCATCTCTTTTGGAGCTCTTTCGGTCACTGCAGGCTTTGACATCTGGCAAACTCTCGCACTGAGCGTTCTTATGTTCAGTGGGGGTTCACAATTTGCCTTTGTTGCCGTTGGCTTCTCAGATCTCGCCACAGCTGTAACCTCTTCATGGTTAGTTGGAGTTAGAAATGGGTTTTATGCTCTCAGCCTTGCTCCAATTCTGGAAACCAAAGGTATTCGTAAGATTTTTGCGGCTCAGTTGACCATTGACGAGACTGCTGCGGTTTCAACTTCACGCCAAACTTTAGAAGAACAGCGTAAGGGATTTTGGCTCACCGGGATTTCAGTTTTTGTCTTCTGGAATCTGGCGACCGTTGTTGGAGCATTGCTAGGGCAGCAAATTGGTGATCCTGAGACTTTTGGGCTCGATGCAGCTGCGGCTGCAGCTCTCTTTGCTCTTGTCTGGCCACGCATTCAAAAATCTGCTGGAGCAATCATTGCCTCAACGGCCATAATCGCAAGCGTGCTCTTCTCTCTAGTTTTGCCATCTGGGCCACCAGTCTTACTCGGAGCATTGTGTGCAGTTGTAGTTGGATTCATGCTGAATAGAGGCAAGCATGAATAGCTGGGTAGCAATCATTGCTGCTTCGGCAGCCGTGTTTTCTTGGAAGTATCTCGGGCACCTGGTGCCTCGCAGGTTCTTGGAGTCAAAATTCTTGCAGAAGCTTGCAGGCTTTCTAACGATCGCTTTGCTTTCTGGGCTGGTCGGAGTTCAGACTTTTAGCGGCAAGAGTCCATCCACGGGTGCTCATGAAGTGGTTTTCGACGCCCGCTTCTTAGCGCTGATTGTTGCGATGGTCTTGTTGAAACTTAAAGCACCATTTCTTGTCATTGTCATAGCCGCCGCTGCTACAGCAGCTCTGCTTCGATTAGCTTTCTAGGTCAAGGTCAAGACTGGGTAGTTTTCAAGGCTGAAGAGAATCTGTGAGATTTTGTGGGGTAAAACAGTTGATGGCATCCCTTGGGCTAGCCTTAGAACATGCGGCATGAAAACGTTTCCAGATTCACTAAGGTATTGGCTTTAGCTTTCGCCTTAGCTATTCCATCTATCGTCTTTGTTCCCCAGGCATCTGCTCAGGAGAGCTATCAGATAGTTGTGCATGTGCCGAATGTGGCAGGTGTTGTTCCTGCTGATGCGCAGGTGATCTTGACCGATGCCGCCAATTCAAATAACCAGACACAGTCCAGGCTCATAGGCCAAGACTCTTTCGGCTGGTTTGGAGTAGTTAACATTCCAGCAGGATCTTCGGCTGTTCGAGTAAAAGCCACCAGGTTGGCTGAGTCATCGGTATCGATAAATCCTTCAACAACTCGAGAACTATGGTTGAGCTCCAAAGGAGTTCCTTTTCTCTATGAAACAAGTGCTTCACTCAAATACAAGATTTCATTAATGGCTAAAGGTTCTGCTCTAAACAATCGTTCTGTCAAAGTAACTATTGGCAAGAGTGTGAAAACTTACAAATTCACTTCTTCTGGAACCAAGAGATATGTAAATGTTCCAGTCACAGCCAGCACTTCGTCGCTGAAGTTCACTGTCCTCAACAAGACAAAAGCTGGCAAGACCTATTACGTAAATCCTCACAAAGCGGGAAAAGTTTGGGTTAGTGATTCATTTACAGGAGTTCGAACTTCAGAATCATGGGCTTTAGACAAGCTAACAATCAACTACTACCGAGCTGACGGTAATTACTCGGGTTGGGGTATTCACTCTTGGAAGGAAGTTGATGGAGGAACAACACTCACAGTTAACTGGGCTGCTCCGATTCTTCCCGTAAGTCCAACTCCAGGTGCATGGGGAGTGAAGTATGTAATCCCACTAGTAGCGAACTCAAAGAGTGTTCCAATAATTATTCACAAGGGAAACGTTAAGGATCCATCAGCAGCTGACCAATTGGTAGTTCTAGCTTCTACCAAGGGAGAGATCTGGTACGAGTCTGGTTCGGTGAACTCAAATTCAAGTCTTCGTTACACAATTCCGGTTCCAATGGATCAACCTCCTGTAGTTGTGCCACCAGGCCCGCCTGTACCACCTGCTCCAGTTTCTGCTCCAACTTTGTCTCAAGCAACTGCCCTTGCATCTGAATCAATCAGATCTTCGATGGCGGCAGACAACATCTATTTCGTGATGACAGATAGATACCAGAACGGAAATACTTCAAATGACCGAATGGGTCTATCTGGTTCTCGAGACGTCACTGCCTTTGACCCAGCATCAACTGCTTACTACCACGGCGGAGATCTAGCAGGGCTAACAGATGGCTGCACCACCGGTAACGGTATAAAGAGGCTGAAAGACATGGGCTTCACAGCGCTATGGCTAACCCCACCTTTCAAGCAGCGCTATGTACAAGGTTCGAGTGCCTCTTATCACGGGTACTGGATCACAGACTTTACAGACATAGACCCACATCTAGGTACCAAGGCTGACTTTCAGGCGTTGGTTGACTGTGCTCACTCACAAGGCATGAAGGTCGTTCTAGATATCGTTATGAATCACACTGGAGATGTAAATTACTATCCTTCAGGAAACTACAACTTCGGTGCTCCCCGAACTGCTGCTGTGGCACCAAGTGATGTGAACCTACGTAAGCCAGCTTTCTTGAATGATCTTTCTAACTATCACAACCGTGGAGATGTGCAGAACTGGAACCTCAAAGAACAATCTCAAAACGGAGACTTCTTCGGCCTAGATGACATCGCAACAACCAAGCCAGAAGTAATTGAAGGGTTTGCGCAAGTTTATGCAGCATGGGTAAACGACTATGGAGTTGATGGTTTCAGAATTGATACAGCTAAGCATGTCGATGATGCATTCTTAGGTGCGTGGTGGCCAAGAGTTCTAGAGCTAACGGCTCAGAACAAGCCTGATCTATTTGCCTTTGGTGAGGTGTATGACTTTGGAACTGCATCACTGACAGCGTTTGTTAGAGATCGAGGGATTCCATCGCTTCTTGACTTTGCATTCCAATCTGCTGCGGTGCAGTTTGCAACAGGCAATAACATCTCTGACATAACTAATGTCTTTGGTGCTGATGACTGGTACACAACCAACACGACAAATGCATATAACCAGGTGACTTTCCTTGGCAATCACGACATGGGTCGATTCGGTTTGATGCTAAAGAATGCTGGTTCACCAGTTAATGATCTTTGGGGAGACGCACTACTTGGCTATGACCTTATGTACATGTCGAGAGGTATTCCTAATGTTTACTACGGTGATGAAAATGGAATCATTGGTAATGGTGGCGATAAAGAAGCAAGACAAGATCTTTTCCCTACCTCGGTGAACTCATGGAAGACAGAATCCAGAATTGCAGCAAGTCCTATTGGTACTGGCAGTTATCTAACCGAGACCAATCACCCAATTCAAGAGCGTATTTCTTGGCTCAATTCACTTCGCAACAACCACCCAGCCTTAAAAACCGGTGCGCAGATTCAGAGATACTCAGCAAACAACGTCATTGCATTCAGTCGAATTGATTCTGCTAATAGAACTGAGTATTTAGTTGCCTTGAATAACTCCCAGGTCACAAAGACCGGAATTAGATTCAAGACCTCAAGCCCAAACACTACGTTTACTCAAGTTTGGGGTCAGACGCAGACAGTTACATCTGATGCCCAAGGGTTCGTGACCATCTCTGTGGGGGATAGGCAAGCCGTGGTCTTAAAGGCTCAGAGCGCCATGCCAGCGAAACCTGTTGTCGGTGCAATCACTTTGACAATGCCAAAGGATCAAGGCGTTGCTCTATGGAAGCCACAGGCCTCAATAACTAACTGGGATGATCCGTCTACCTGCACCTTCGTTATCAAGGTCAATAACGGTTCATGGCAGGTATTAGGCGTTGACGATGCCGCGGACTGGAAGATGATTCTCTCGGGTGCTAAATACCCAGCAGGAGCGAAATTGACAGTTGCAGCAATTATCAAGTCTTCTTCGGGAGCTATTGGTGTCTCAAACGCTATAGAAGTCACCAATAACCCCTAAATTAGCACCCACCGCACCTGTTTTCGGCCTAGAGTTCGCTGGGCGCAAGACCTCTTTTTCACAGCATTCTCAACCGATGTGGATAATAATTCAACTTGCGTTAACCTTCGGAGCAGGTTCACGTCATTGCTTCAGGCGATAATCAAGCCATGGCCACTAAAACCCAACAGTCTCTGTCAAAAGATGCCTTGGCGATGGCCGCAGATACCCAAAAACCCCGTCAACTCAAGTATGTTTGGGACTTTCAAGATCGCATCTTTAGAGGGGTAATGCGAAGTGCCGGAAGCTCGGTACTTGTCATCATGGGTCTAGTTGGTTTATTCCTAACCCTCAGAGCATCCGAAGCTTTAGGTTCAGTTGGTTTTAGTTTCTTTACAACTCAGGCTTGGGAGCCAGATTCAGGAAACTTCGGTATTGCAGCGGTAATCGCGGGAACGGTAATCATTGCGATTATCGCAATTGTGGTTGCTGTTCCTTTCTCTCTTGGAACAGCACTTTATATAAGTGAGTACGCACCAAGAAGAATTAAGCGTCTGCTAATCACAATGGTTGACCTAATGGCAGCTATTCCTTCAGTTGTCTTTGGTCTTTGGGGTTTCTTCTTCCTTCAGAACGAAGTAACCCCGGTCGCTAAATGGCTATCACAAAACTTTGGTTGGATTCCTTTCCTTTCAGTTCAAGGAAGTGATCCATCAGATCCGCTAACTAGCAATACAGTTTTCACATCTTCAAGCTTGATTGCTGGAATCGTTGTTGGGCTAATGATTACTCCGATTGTTACTTCAGTTATGCGAGAAGTTTTCTCCCAGGCACCTATTGGAGAAAGAGAAGCAGCACTTGGTTTAGGTTCTACTCGTTGGGGAATGGTTCGAAACGTTGTCCTTTCATTCGGTAAGGGTGGAATTATCGGAGCAACGATGCTGGGGCTAGGTAGAGCACTTGGTGAAACCATTGCTGTCTACATGATCATCTCTCCGGTGTTCGTAGTTCAGCCAAGAATTCTTGAGAACGGTGCTAACTCAGTATCCAGCCTTATTGCTTTGAGATACGGTGAGGCAACTCAGATGGGTATGTCAGCTCTAATGGCTGCAGGTCTAGCTCTGTTCATCATGACTTTGATTGTCAACTTCGCTGCTTCGTCTATCGTTGCCCGTTCAAGATCAGGAGCGAGCAGCTAATGACTACTCAAAACATCGTGGAAGAGCAGAAGCGTCAACTTCATGGAATTAGAATCCGTGATCTTCTTACTACGCTAACTGCCGCAACTTCTGCAGTTGCTGCTACAGGTTTCTTGTTCTCTATTGCTCCACTAAATGGAGTGCTAACTTTCGTACTTATCGCTTACGTACTGTTCATTGTCTTCTTCGCTCTAATTACAGCCATAGACGATGACCGTGAGGGAGTAAAGGACAGAGTTGCTTCGGTAATCATCCGCTCAGCTGCTGTGATTATCTTTTCCGCTCTGGTTTTTATTGTGGTCTTCACAATCTCTAGAGGATTTGAAGCTCTTCCTTATCTGAACTTCTTCACTCAAGACATGAGCCTTGCTGGTCCTCTAGACCCGCTAAGTTCTGGTGGAATCCTGCACTCTATTCTGGGTTCTCTTATCCAGATCGCAATTGCTCTAGCTATCACCATTCCACTTGGTTTGATTACAGCTGTCTTCCTAAATGAGATTCCAGGAAAATACAGCCGCTTTGTTAGAACCATGGTTGAGGCTATGACTGCTCTGCCTTCCATCGTTGCTGGTTTGTTTATCTACGCGACAGCAATCTTGTTGCTTGGTGTTCAGAAGTCTGGGTTTGCTGCTGCTCTTGCGATCAGCGTGATGATGCTTCCAATCATGATTAGAGCATCCGATGTTGTTCTTCGTATCGTTCCAGGAACTTTGAAAGAAGCTTCTCTAGGTCTAGGTGCAGGTGCTTGGAGAACTGCTTGGATGGTTACTCTTCCAACAGCAAGATCAGGTCTAACCACAGCAATCATCTTGGCTACTGCTAGAGGTATCGGTGAGACTTCACCTGTTCTTCTAACTTCAGGATTTACAGCGAGCTTGAATCTAAACCCAACTGAAGGTCCTATGGTTTCTCTGCCACTAGCAATCTTCCAGTTCGTAAAATCACCAGAACCAACAATGATTGCTCGAGGCTTTGGAACTGCTGCAGTTCTAATGTTCCTAGTTCTAATCCTCTTTATGCTTGCTCGAATCTTAGGTTCAGATAAGAACGTTTTCGGCAACTTAGTAAAGAACATCAGAAAGCTAACCAAGAAGAAGGTCGCATAATGAGACTTAGTCTGAAAACTCGATTGGTATCAGCACTGCTGACTCCAGCAATCCTCTTTGGTTTTTCTGCTTCACCTGCAGAAGCAGCTGAGTATGTTCCGGTTAACGGTGCTGGATCCTCTTGGTCTGCAAACGCTATTGACCAGTGGCGTCGAAACGTAGTTCAGTATGGAATGCGTGTGAACTACGCCAGCACAGGTTCATCTGATGGTAGAAACCAGTTCAAGGCTGGAACAGTTGACTTTGCTTCCTCTGAAATTCCTTATGGATTGAAAGATGGATCAGTAGTTGACGCTCTTCCTTCTAGAGCATTTGCTTACATTCCTCTAGTTGCTGGTGGTACAGCTTTGATGTACAACCTAAAGATTGGTGGCAAGAGATTTACCAACCTGAAGATGTCAGGTGAAAACCTAACCAAGGTTTTCACTGGAGTAATTACATCTTGGGATGACCCTGCTATTGCAGCAGAGAACCCAGGCGTATCTCTACCTAAGCGAAAGATTGTTCCGGTTGTTCGTTCTGACGGTTCCGGATCTACGGCTCAGTTCACTTCATGGATGGCAGATGAGCACACCAAGATTTGGGATGACTACTGCAAGCTTGCTGGAAGAAGCACTCCTTGCGGCCTTACCTCTAACTACCCTGTAGTTTCTGGAAAGGGATATGTTTCTCAGCCTGGTTCCCAAGGTGTTTCAGGTTACGTTTCTCAGAACGCTAACGAAGGAACCATTACTTACGTTGAGTATTCCTATGCGTTGAAAACAGGCTTCCCTGTACTGAAGCTTTTGAATAAGTCAGATCACTATGTTTTGCCAACAGCTTCTAACGTGGCTGTTGCTCTTTTGGAAGCAAAGATTGATACTCGTCCAGGTAACTCTTACTTGACTCAGATTTTGACTGGTGTTTACAGCTCTAAAGACCCAAGGTCTTATCCATTGTCTAGCTATTCGTACTTGATTATTCCAACTGCAGTTTCCGGATCTTTCACTGCAGCCAAAGGTGCAACCCTCGGAGACTTTGCTTACTACTACCTTTGTGAAGGACAGCAGCAGGCTGAAGTGCTCGGTTACTCACCGCTACCAATCAACTTGGTGAAGGCAGGTCTTGAACAGGTCAAGAAGATCCCTGGAGTAAGTGCGAAGAACAAGGATGTTGCTAAATGTAACAACCCAACCTTCTCTGCTGACGGAACAAACCTGCTAGCCAAGAATGCACCAATGCCTCCAGCTGCAGATAAGAAGGGCTACACCGGAACTGACCCAGGTGCTGACCCAGGAACTGATCCAGGCACAGACCCTGGCACAGACCCAGGAACCGATCCGGGTACTGACCCTGGGACTGATCCCGGAACAGATCCTGGAACTAACCCAGGAACTGGTGGCGGCGGTTATGTCGATAACGGCGGAATCGTTGATAACGGAATAGTTGGTCCAGGATTCTGTGACAACGACACTGGCATATGCCAAGCAGTGTCTGCAGAGGCAATTAACCCACCGAATCCATCTGGAAGAGCTTTTGCTCAAGCACAAATCATTTTCCTAATAGTTCTCTTCATCGCACTCTTACTTGCTGTGCCAGTCTTATCTGTATTAAGAAGACGTAAGCAGAACTGATGAATCTTAGAACGGTTTTGAGATTTCTTTTAGTCTCAGCAATTGGTTTGACTTTTCTGGTCGCACCTTCTGCTTCGACTGCTCAAACCGGTAGTGAAGTATCAAAGACTTGGCTTTCTGACACACGAGATCAGACCAGTCACTTCTATGATGAGTTTGAAAACTTTCAAGTGACTGTTTCGCAAACCCGCAACCTTTCAAACCAGGGTGTGACAGTCAGCTGGTCAGGTCTCGACCGAACTATGCCTGGAGAGTTGGCTAGCAACTACGTTCAAATCATGCAGTGTTGGGGAGACGAAACCGGTCCAACTCCTCAGCAGTGTCAGTGGGGTTCTCCAATTACAGCCACTGAAAACCTAATGGGTTCATTCACTGCTAACCGAGACCTTATGAAAGGTGAAGACCCTAACCAGGCCTACAACACTTCATTCTTGATTCCACCTCCTGTAAACCAGCCGTTCCTAAAGTCGTACAGAGTACCTTTCAAGACAGTTGGTGGCGAAACCACCTACAACTTCATCAAGTACTTCTCAAATGAGACAAGCAACGAATTCTCTGCTGCACCTACAGGTGTGAGCGGCGGAGGAGAGGCTGTATTTGAAGTTCAGACAGCACTTGAAGCACCTCATCTAGGCTGTGGAGCTCAGACTGCGACAGGTCCTAGAGATTGTTGGCTAGTAGTCATTCCTCGAGGTGAGCTACGAGCTAATGGAACAAGAATTCTTGAAGGTGAAAGAATAAGTGGATCACCGCTATCTGCCTCCCACTGGGCAAACCGCGTGCAGATTCCTTTGAGCTTCTCTCCGCTAACCGTTTCCTGTGCTCTTGGAAACTCTGAAAGAAGAGTAGTCGGTACCGAGATGATTTCAGCTGCCTTCTATTCCTGGCAGCCATCGCTTTGTAAAGACATTGCAACCTTCGGTTACTCTCAAATCGGTGATGGTGAAGCAAGAAGACAGATCACCGGATCTCTCTTTGGTTCATCAGGTCTAGCTTTTATCGCTGACCCGATAGATGAAGAACTTAGGGGCAAGAATCAGCTCGTCTACGCACCGGTTGCTAACTCTGCAGTAGTAGTGGCATTCAACATTGAAAAGAACTTCAAGTCCGACTCTCCACTAGTTTCACAAAACGGTGCTCTCGTCACTGATCTAAAACTAAATGCACGACTTGTCGCAAAACTTCTAACTCAGTCTTACCGAAACGATGTTCCTGGTGGAAACACTCAAGAGCACGTAAAAGACAACCCGAGAAGCTTGGTGGCAGACCCAGAATTCATCCAACTAAACCCTGACTTCGAGTACTTCCAAAGAGGTCTTGAACCTGGTGGTCTACTGGTTGCACTGGGTTCATCTGACTCAACTGCACTTGTATGGCGTTGGCTACAAAATGACCCTAAAGCTAGCTCATTTCTCAAAGGAACTTCTGACCAATGGGGGATGAAACTAAACAAGTTCTACTCAACCCTTGAGCTAGCAACAGACACTGAAATCGAGTCTTTCCCTAAGGCGGATCTTTCAACATACAGACCGAACTCAAGTACCCCTGAGCCAGGCTTTTCAACTCTTGACATGAGACCTTACTCTCATGACATGCTGGATGCTGCAGCTGCAGCTAGACGTGGAGATTCAAAGAGTAAAACGATTTGGGATCCAAACAAGATTCCTGCTGCTTTCGCCTCAGGTGGAGCTCAACCAATTGGACAGAGATTCATGCTGGCAATCACCGACCTTCCAGCAGCTGAAAGATATGGGCTAGGTGTCGCGACTTTGGTTAGCTCAACTGGCCAAGAGAGCAAACCTACTGCTAGCACTATGAACGCTGCAGTGTCTGCTATGCCAGTAGATGCAAGTACAGGAATTCTCTACAACGATGGCAAGTCAGTAAAGGGCACAGCTTATCCTTGGACTTCACTTACATATGCTGTAGTAAACGTCTGCACACAGACACCTAAAGCTCTCTCCGAATACAGCTCTATGTTGAACTATGCAGCTGGTCCTGGTCAGATAACTGGTGAAGCTCAAGGCATGCTCCCTTACGGATACGTACCTCTTCAGGCAAACCTCTCAAGCAAGGCAAAGGCAGCCGCTAAGGCTCTAACAAGCAGCACAGTTGCCAAGGATTGCCCTAGCAATCTTCCTGAAGAAGAAAAGCCAACTCCAACCCCAACAGAACCGGTTGACCCAGAACCTGGACCGATTGACCCAGTAGATCCTGTTGACCCAGGCTCAGGACCAAGAGCCGACTCCTTCAAGACAATGTCTGAGGGTAGCTCAGTGAGTTCATCGGTTGTCTTGGCATCTCTCATCTTTGGTTTCCCTGGACTGGTTGTAGGCCAGTTCCTGCTTGCTAGAGCCAGAAAACGCAAGGAAAAGCAAGCGTAAATTAGCCCCAAGTTAACCAACTGGACACCTTAGTGTCGTGGCGCGTTTACTAATCAAGTTGAGACTGCAGGTGTACAAAAACCTGTGCTTTCCACCGTGGAACAGCAGAGTCCAAACCTTCGAAAGGAACTACATTGAAGAACAAGTTGTTCGCTCAAGTAACAGTCGCCCTTAGCGGTGCAGCTGTTATCGCAGCAGGAACCGCAATGCCGGTAATGGCTGATCCAGTTTCAGTAAACAAGTATGCAGAGCTAGTAGGTCTAGGCTCTGACACAACCATGGACGTCATGGATGGCATTTCATTAGCTCTTGGAAACGTCAGCGTAGCTGACACCAGACTAAAGCTTGCAAGCTACAAGGCAATCGGTTCAGCTGACGTAGTAGTTTCAGCAGATGGAATTGCTATTCCACGTGCAAATGGTTCAGGTGCAGGTCGCGATGCTCTTCGTATCGCAATCGGCCAGATCAACTCAGGTTCAGTTGCTATTGCTCCAGACGATCTTGGCAAGGCAAGAACTGCAGTAAGCCCAACCACTGCACAGCTTGCTGGAAAGTTCCACTACGCTCGTTCATCATCAGGTCCTAGCGGAGCGGTCGCTAACGGTGTTGTGACTTATGTTCCTTTCGCCCAGGACAACATGACTTATGCAACAGCTCCTTTGAACATCACAAAGATTCCTTCAGATATTCCTCTAGGAACACTTGCTGTTACAGACAACGTTTCTCTAATCAACATCTACCGTGGAAACATTACCCAGGTTATTGAGGACGCGGCAACCGGTGCATTTATCAAGTTAGCAGCTCCTTCTTATACACCAGCTGCAGGTGAGGTATCTAACACAATCCGTGCTTACATTCCTCAGGCAGGATCAGGAACTCGTTCATTCTGGATTGGTCAGGTAAAGATTTCTGAAACTGAAATCACCAACCAGTCAGTACCTGCAAAGGACGTTACACCAACTGGTCTATCTGTTCAGGAGCACGATGGAACAGCTGTTGCTACAGACCCATACGCACTTGTTGGTTTCTCAATCTCACAGTGGGTTGCTCAGACTAACGGTGTTGCTCCAAAGCGTACTGCTGGTGCAATCCTTCGTTCAATGGGTGGACTAGAGGCAACAGTTGTTACAGATGGCGTTTACGCGACTGCTCCAACATGGTCTGCAATCAAGCGTGCTGTTTACAACATCGTTCCAACAGCCCTGATCAACGCAGATGAAGAAAACGCGTACACTCGTGCATTCCGTGGAACAAACTCTCTAGTTTGCCAGTCACAGACAGTAATTCAGAAGTTCGGTTACGGCCTTCTTTCTTACACTGGAACTGATGCAGCTACAGGTGAAACTGAAGGCGGAAACGCAACTGTTTGTGGAAACATCACAGCAGCTAACCGTGTTTACGCACCATCAGCAAGCACAGTAACTCTTGGTACTCCAGTAGTTGCAGCAGGCGCATCAACCGGAACTGTAAAAGCAACAGTTGCATCAAACGGTAACCAGGGTGGAACAGTAACTTTGTTCTCTGACTTTGGAACTGCAAACCAGGCAGAAGTTGCATCAGGTGTAGTAGCGAAGGGTGCAACAGAAGTTGACATCACAGTTACAAACACAACTGCTGCAGCACTGACAAAGACTGTTACAGCTCAGTTCGTACCTGTTCTTGCAGGTGTTGACGTAAGCTCAAGCACAACTACAGCTACAATCACCTTGGCTGCTCCAGCTGCAGTAAAGACTGCAACTAGCGTTTCATTCGGTGCAGCAACAGTTGCAGCTAACGGTCTATCAGCTAGCTTCACAGCAACCATCACTGGTGGTCAGAACGGTAACCTAAATGTTTACAACACAAACTTCTCAGGAGCAATCTTGAAGACTGTGGCTGTAACTGGTGGAACCGCGACTGTAACAATCGACCAGGCAAATGGTGAAGCAGTGAGCTACAACCTAGTTGGTGAGTTTGTTCCTACAAACACAGCAACTGCGGAAACCAGCAGAACCTCTGCTGCAGTAGCGGTAGCTCTAAAGAACACAAGCTACTCACTGATCACAGTTGGTGCGTCTTACAAGACATCAGCACTTCCAACTGTTTCAGTAACCATCAAGGCTGGAAAAGTCACTAGCAACGTAGGAGCTACAGGTACTGTATTTGCAGTTGTTTACAACTCAAAGAAGGTTCCTGTCCAGGTGTCATCAGCTCTTGTGAAGCTATCAGCAACTGGTACAGCGACTCTAAAGTTCGCGAAGATCACAACTGTAGGCACATACACCGTCAAGGTGTTCTACGGTGGTAGCGCAGAAGTAGCAGCATCAACCACAACAAAGACCTTCAAGGTCGTAAAGTAACAAAAAAGTAGCAAAGTCTAGGTATCGTGGCCCCCTAACAAGGGGGCCACGATATAGGCTTATTTAGACAAACAAACAGAACGGTGCGTGGAGTGAAACTTCTTAAGAGTTCCCTCATTCCTAAGCTCGCTATACCTAAGTTATCTTTACCAAAGCTTGAGCAGGCAACCGAAAGTTCACAGTTCATCGACAACATGGTGCCTACACCAAAGCCTGAAAACGTCAGATTCTTTGCAGGTAGAGCACTTGTAGCTCTTGGAGCTGCAGCATTAGTTTTCTTGGGGCAATTGTTTATTGTTTCCCACGTGCAGTATGAGAGTGCACAATTCAAAGCAAATGAAACATTCAGATTTGAACTAGCTAACGGAACAGCACCTGTTGGACAGGTAGATTCCGATGGCTACCTAATCGAACAGGGAACACCTGTTGCGGTTCTTAAGATCCAGAAGATTGACGTCAATGAAATAGTTCTCGAAGGAACATCTTCAGCAGTAACAGTTGATGGTCCTGGTCACCGCAGGGACACAGTTCTTCCTGGTCAAGCTGGCATTTCAGTTATTTATGGAAGACAGTCGGCTTATAGCGGAGTCTTTTCTAGATTGAGTGAACTAGAAGTAGGCGACAAGATCGAAACTATTACCGGTCAAGGCGAAGCCTCCTACACAGTTTCAAAGATCAGAAGAGCTGGCGATGAAGCCACTAACGGTCTTGGCTCATCAATGGGCAGATTGACTCTTGTTTCTGCATCAGGTTTGCCATTTTTCGCAACCGATGTTCTTCGCGTTGAAGCAACTCTTGATGGTGCACCGAAGCCAACACCTAACCGAGTAATTCCAAATAGAGCTATTGCAGATAATGAAGCAGCACTGGCATCAAACATGGATGCTGTAACACCACTTATCTTTATGACACAGTTCCTGATTGTTCTCATGTTTGCTATCAGCTGGCTTTCACGTAAGTGGGGCAGAGCGCAGGCATGGATCGCAGGAGCTCCAGCGATTGTCTTCTTCGGCGGCGTCTGGGCATCTCAGATTATTCAACTACTACCGAATTTGCTTTAGAGAAACTCAAGGAAAGGTACTCAAATGAGCCCAGCAACAGGACCTAAGTCGCCAACCACCAGCGACTCTAGAGTTGCAGTAAAGCCAATCAACATGAACCGCACATCAAAGAAGAGTGCAGGATCAGCAAGCCTAGCTACCATCACCGGAGAGGATGTATCTGCCTGGTTTGGTCAGCGTAAAGTTCTAGATCGAATCAACCTAACCATGCAGCCAGGAAAGGTAACCGCTCTTATTGGTCCTTCTGGTTGCGGTAAGTCAACTTTCCTTCGCGTTCTAAACAGAATGCACGAGCTTGTTCCTAGTGCTTCAATGGCTGGTCAAGTTTTGCTTGATGGAGTGGACATCTATGACCCAACTAAGCGTGTAACAGATGCTAGACGTGAAATCGGTATGGTTTTCCAGAAGCCAAACCCATTCCCAGCAATGAGCATCTACGAGAACGTAATCTCAGGTCTTCGCCTGACTTCGATCAAGAAGAGCAAGAGCGAATTTGATGACATTGTTGAGCAGTCTCTAACCAAAGCAGGGCTTTGGAAAGAGGTTAAAGACCGCCTAGACGCCCCTGGTGGAGGTCTTTCCGGTGGTCAGCAGCAAAGACTTTGTATTGCTCGTTCGCTTTCTGTAATGCCTCGTGTATTGCTTATGGATGAGCCTTGTTCAGCTCTAGACCCAACATCAACCTTCCGCATTGAAGAGACCATCTTGGAGCTAGCTAGCGAGGTAACAATCGTTATCGTTACCCACAACATGCAACAAGCTGCCCGCGTTTCTGACCAGTGTGCCTTCTTCCTAGCTGAAGCTGGAACTCCAGGAATGATCGTTGAGCAGGGGGATACTACCAAGATCTTCCAGAACCCTGATGACCCAAGAACCCAAGACTACGTAACAGGCCGCTTCGGCTAAAGCCTAGATAACACCTAAGTTCAGGAACCTAAGTCACCCTCCAGCAATAGACTTGGACACATGAGAAAGATTCTTGGACTTACTAGATACGTCGTCTTTATTCCAGCAGTTGCCTCCATCATTGGAGCACTATTGCTGATGGCCCAAGGATCCATCGCCATGGTCAAGGCAGTTATTGATAGCGTCACCGCTAAGTCATATCTGAAGGTAACTATCGTTGAAGTCCTAACAGCAGTAGATGCAATCCTGCTAGGAACAGTACTTCTAGTTATTGGTTATGGTCTTTACGAACTCTTTGTTGACACTGATCTTGAGGTTCCAGCCTGGTTGCAGGTTCATGACCTTGACGATCTAAAGTCCAAGCTAATTGGTGTGGTGGTAGCCATCATCGCCGTTATCTTCGTTGGTGTATTTGTTGACGTAGATAGAGCTGCTGATGTTGTTTCCTATGGTCTAGGAGCAGGTGCTTTGGTAACAGGTCTTGCCATATTCGCTTATGCGACCAAGAAGTCAACTGCTGCTAAAAAGACTGAAAACCCAAAGAAGTAGTTCTTCAGAGTATTTGCTCTTGCTCACCTAAACTTAGGGCTATGCGAGCATTCAGAAGATTTATGACCCGAGCTTTGCTATTGGGTATTGCGGCTTTCCTCATCGTGCCAATGGTTATTCCATTTGATTCAAGTGGCACTAAAACAAACATTGAAGCAGCTGGAGTGAACGCTGAGTTTGCTTTAGTCAATGACATAAACGTGCACGTTGATACCGAGCCTTACTCAGGCAACAGAGTAGACAATGTTCCACTATTCATTTTGATGCACGGCTTTGGAGCAAGCACCTTCTCTTGGCGTTACGCGATGGATTCACTAAGTAAGCAAGGAGAAGTTCTTGCCTACGATCGACCAGGCTTTGGTTTCACAGATCGACCAACCAGTTGGACTGGCACTAATCCTTATGGCTTTGCAGGAAACTTTGAACTCCTTGATGGGTTGATTTCTAAGTTTGGATCAGGTCAAGAAATCATCCTTGTCGGACATTCAGCAGGTGGACAGCTAGCAGCAGAATATGCTCGCCTAAACCCAGACAAGGTTCAAAGACTTATCTTGGTTGACCCAGCTGTTTATTCTTCGGGAACTAGCCCTTCATGGCTCACTACTTTGAAAGTCATTCCTCAAATCGATCGCCTAGGTCCATTCCTAGTTAGAGAAGTGGCATCAAGTGGACAGGATCTTCTAAAGAGAAGTTACTACGACCAGGCACAGCTAACCGAAGAGGTTAGAGCAGGCTATCTGGCACCTCTAGAGATAGATGGCTGGGAGAGGGCTTTCTGGGAGTTTTCAACTGCTCCTAGGGATAACCAATTGAAAGAGAACCTGGACAGCATTACCCAGCCAACTCTGTTGATTACGGGCAAGTTTGACGAAGTAGTTGCAGCTGCAGATACCGAACGTCTTGCTACTGAAATCAAGAACAGCAAGCTAGTCATAGTTGATAAGAGCGCTCACTTACCTCAAGAAGAACAGCCAAATGTCTTCAACTCAGAGGTAACTACCTGGGTGAAGGAGACTGCTCCAAAGAACTAACTAAAGACATTAAACGAAGAAGAGGGAGTGAATAATCACTCCCTCTCTTTCTTTAGCTTTAGCTATCCGATCTTTAGATTCCACTCAACAACTGTTGGGAAGATCAAACCGTTGTTGCTCTTGTTCTTCCAGTCGTATGACTTGTACTTGGCGTAAGTGGTTGGCCAGCGACGGTCACGAGTTACTGTGGCCTTAGCTTCAATCTGAATTCCAGACTTCCAAGCAGCGTATGTCTTTGCATCAAGCACACAGGTTGTTTGACCGAATAGAGGCTTCCAGTCAAGGTAACCAGGGGAGACAACCTTCTTGCCTTTCACAACCTTGGTTGTTGCGAACTTACCGGTCATATCCTGATACTGCTTAATCAGAGCAGTAACCGCTGCCTTGTGTGTAGGAAGCTCAGGAACAACCATGTTGTCTCCACCTAGAGGAGGAGTAACCATAGCCTTCTTGGAGTCGTAGATAGCGATACCGAAGTAGTTTCTCTTGCAGGTTTGAACGTAAGGGGTTGCTGATCCCTTCGGTAGGTGCTTGATAGTGATATCTGCATAGATAGGACCAATCCAACGTCCCTTAGACATTGGCTGAACAGTCACTGTCTTCTTCTTGCTATCTACTATCACCTTGAATCCAGTTCCACCTAGTAGCGGTGTAGTGCCACCGGCTGCTGGAAGGCTAGCTGATTGAGCAGGTTCCTTAGCAACTCCACCTTCAGGAGCAGGAGGTTCAACGTGAGTTGCTACCAAGGTAATTGTCTGCGGAGGAGCTGCAGAGTAGGTAGTGTTTCCTGGCTGACTAACCTTCACACGACAAGAGAAGTCTGATTCGACTCGAGGAGTAATGGTTAAATCAGCATCCCAGATCACAAGACCATTGACATCAATGGAACAGATGTTTGGGTCAAGTGATTCGTATGTAGGAGTGAGGCCAGAGGTTGCATTTGCATACAACTTGAAACCATTAGGGTCATCAGTTGGCATTGGAGCAGTTAGTAGTCCACCTGGAATTAGTTGACCAGGGGCAACAATACTGACTGTCTGAGGAAGCTTAGTTATCGTAAAGCTTTGTGCTGCCTTAGATAACTTAGCTCCAGTTCCACTTGAAGCAGTGATGGTACAGGTACCTTCATTAACCATCTTCATGGTCTTCTTAGCTGAGTCAACAGTACATACCTTCGGTGTTGAAGATGTGTAGGTAACAGGTAGCTTCGCTGAACTAGTTCCAGCCAATGGATAGGTAGAAGCAGTCATCTGCATGCCATCAGTAATACCAACTGGCAATGGAAGTGTTGTGAGGTTTGATCCAGGCTTCACAAGGTTGATAGTGAAGGTGGCTAAATCGTAAGCACCATTTCTATCTAGGATCAATGTCTTGAGAGTGTAAGCACCATACTTTTCTTTACCTGGTGCTTGGAACAGGTAAGGCAATATTGTGATTTCACCGCTGACAATGCTCACTCCAGATACCGGAGATGGCTTAGATCCTTGGATGAAGAACGGAACACCACGAGCTAGTTCAGCAGAGCCAAGAGTCCATGTTTGTTTGACGTCATAGACCTTGATTCCGATTTTTTTCTTGATGTCTAGTTCATAGCTGTAGACACGAGGAGTGGTGTTCTTTGGTCCCTGAACAATGTTGATGGTTAGGGTCTTGGTTGAGAAGAATCCAGCAGTGTCAGTTACCTTCACATCAACCGGGTAAACACCAACGGTTGTCGCAGCCCCTGAGATCTTTCCAGTGTCAGGATTGATTGTTAGACCCGCAGGTAGACCAACAGCAGACCAACCAGCTGTAGTACGAATATCTGCTGAACCCTTAGTTGCAGTGTTAACGATTTCTCTTGAACTACTTAGAACAGAGTTACCTGCAAAGAAGTCATCAGCAATGAACTTCAGATCGTTACCAACACCAAATGTGTAGCTAGTTGGGGTAGTAGTGATAACCGGACCATTGACGATAGTAATAGTTAGAACTTCTTCATCGAATAGTCCATTAAGGTCGGTAGCTTTAACAGTTACTGGGTAAGAGCCCAGAGCGGTTGGAGTTCCTGAGATAACGCCAGTGATGCCATTTATGTTTAGACCCTGAGGTAATCCAGTTGCAGTCCAACCATTGAAAGGTGAAATGTTTGCGCTACCAACTGTGACTGTGTTAGCAATGTTTCCAAGAACACTGATGTTTAGTGTTCTAGCAGTCGGTGAAGTGGTGATAACTGGTGGAGCAATAACTTCAACAGTTTCTTCCTTGGTTGCAAACTCACCATCAGCATCAGTTAGCTTCACAGTAATTGGGAAGCTACCTGCAACGGTAGGAGTACCTGAGATAGCTCCTGTATCTGGGTTTAGTGTCAAACCAGCTGGAAGTGATCCAGATGCGATTGACCAGGCACCTGTAGCTGGAATAGCTGCAGAACCAGCAGTCTTTGTTTGAGTGATAGGCGTAGCAACTGCGTTCAAGACCAACTTAGGTAGTGGAACAGTTGTAGTGATCACTGGCTTAGCAACAACTGTTACGTTGATTGTCTCAACATCAAACAGGTTGTTCACGTCAGTAACCTTCTGAATTACTTCGAAGGTTCCAGTAGCACTTGGGGTGCCACTGATTGCACCTGAAGCAGGGTTGATACTCATGCCAGTAGGTAGACCTGTAGCAGTCCAACCACTAGCTTGTAGAGCACCAGTTCCAGCAGTAGCAGTGCTTGGTAGGTTTGCAGCCACACCAACGTACAGCTTGTGTGTGAGTGGTGTGGTTGTGATTAGCGGAGGAACGCCGACGTTGATTGTTTGGACCTGTTGAGAGAACTCTCCATCCTCATCAATCAACTTGACTGTGATTGGGAAGGTGCCCGACTGAGTAGGTGTACCGGTGATCTCTCCAGTGTTCGGGTTTAGGCTCACACCATTAGGCAGAGTTCCTGCAACAATCGACCAAGCATTAGTTCCAGGAAGTAGAGCAGAACCAACTGTCTTTGTTTGCTCAACTGGTGTGATGGCCTTGTTGAGCTCAAAACCAGGTAGGGCAGGGGTAGTGATAACTGGTTTAGCAACTACCTTGATGGTGATATCTTCAGTGTCAAACAGATCATTTGAGTCAATTACCTTTTGAGTAACTGTGTATGTTCCGGTTGTTGTTGCTGTTCCAGAGATTGCACCAGTAGCTGTATTGATGCTTAGCCCTGCAGGTAGTCCAGTAGCACTCCATGCACCTGTTGCAGCAATAGTTCCTGTTCCAGCAGTTGCAGTAGCAGGAATGTTATTTGCAACATCCTTATAGAACTTATATGTCAATGGACTTGTTGTGATTAGTGGAGGTGTGGCAACTGTAATTGACTCAACCTTTGAAGAGCTAAGACCATTTGCATCAGTAACGGTGACTGTGAACTCATAAGTTCCAGGAGCCGTCGGAACACCAGATATGGCACCGGTATCAACGCTGAATGTCATTCCTGGTGGCACTGATCCCACAACTGCCCAACCACCGGTGGCAGGAATTATTCCTGTTCCTTGAGTGATGCTTTGAGTGTATGTAGCTTGGATACCTTGCTTCGCTGTAGCAAACGCAGGAGTAGTCAGTCTTGGAGGAGTGTTGGTTACTGTTGCAGTTACTGTGCTGGTTACAGTGTTTCCAGCAGTGTCTTGGATTGAGTAAGTCAAAGCTGTCACTGGGCCAACAAAACCATCAACTGGGGTAAAGGTAACAACACCTAGGTTGTTCACTGAGTAGGTTCCCTTACCGGTGATTAGAACGCTTGTTTGTGCACAGTTAGTTGTTGTTCCGCTTGCACAAAGCTTCACGCTTGCCTTGTTTAGTGTTGCTCCAGCAGCTACGGAATCATTTGAAGTAACATCCACCGTGATTGGGGCAAGGGTGTTACCGCTTAGAGTGTCAGGTGCTGGGGTAGGAGCAGGGACGACAGTTGCTGTAAGTCTCGCGGTGATAGTAGGCGTGCCTGCGTAGTTGTCCTTGATTGAATAGGTGATGTCATCAACCACACCTGAGAAGCCTGCGACTGGAGTAAATTTGATTAAACCTATTTCCACTGTGAAGGTACCTTTGTTTGCAACTGTCAGGGTGTCTAAGTTACAACCTGAAGTAGTTCCTGCAGCACAAATCTTTAGCCAACTCAATGCGAAAGATGCAGTAGTAGTAGGTGTGTCGTTAGCAACCACGTCGATCAACGTTGCAGATCCAGTCTTTATCGCAACTACATCGTTAGTTCCACTTGCTCGCATGATGTAAAGAGCTTTTACAATCGTCGGTGTCCCTGTAGCACCAGTGAATGAAGGTGTTGCAAGCGGTGTCTTGATAGCTGCGAAGTTAACTGCAGTGTCTCGTTCAATCTGACCAGTAACGAAACCATATGGAGCAATGTAGGTAGAAACAATGTCACCAGCTCCAGTGCCATTTACTAGAGGGAAGTCTGTGAACTTAACTTTGTAAGTACCAGGCTTTACGTATCCAAAACTTAGAACACCTGATTCATCTGACACAGCAGTTATTGGCTGCCCTTGAGCATCGTTGAGTGTGGTGCCAGAAGAGTCAGCAAGAATAGCTGTCGCACCGACAACTACAGGTGCATTGGCAGGGAAGGCTTGTGATGGCTGCCCTCGACCCACTTGGGCGGTAAGTAGGAATCCACAAGCAGAAGGAGCTGGTGGAGCAACGGTTAGGTCAGAAGATGTGACAGTGTAGTTTGTCACCTGGCTTGTTGAACTTGTTGTCTTTCCAGTTGCTTCGAAGCTTACGTAAGCAGTATCTACTGTTCCAACCAAGGTGGTTGCAGGACAGATTACGTTTACTGTCAGTGATAGACAAAGCTGAGCAGAACTACTCTCCATAAGAAGAGTTCCAGTTGAAGACTTGTTGTTGTTCTTGCCAACGAAGGAAACGTTGAAGGTAGCTCCTGTGCCAATGTCAGCCATGGAAATGCTACTTAGATCTACAAAGTCCTGAGCATTGAAAGCTACTCCGCTCCAAGTCTGACCGCCAGAGACAAGAACTGAACCGTTAGCTTTCTTGATGGTCAAACTTGCAGAGGTGTAATCAGTTCCTCTTACAAGACCACCAAGGGTGAACTTTTCATAGCCTGCTCCAGATACGCCATCACAGGCAAGGCTCTGGCCGAGTTCTGCTTGCTTGAAGGTTGCTGTCGGCAAATCAATCTGACATCCAAAGGTTGCAGTAGAAATTGTTACCTGGCCCAAAACTCCAGAGTCACCGTTAGTCCATAGACAGTCGCTGTTTCTAGGATCTGACTCAATGGTGTAAACCTTCCAGTCAACGCCAGAAAGCATTCTCATCTGACCCATACCAGTCACTGATGTTGAAGCTGGCCAGTTGGCACAGCCAGCATTAGTTGCATAGTCGTAACAGTAAACAGAAGAGTTTGTGTTGAATTGGTTAGCAATCAAGAACTTGCTACCAACTGTCTCAGTTGAATTTTGGAATCTACCGGTTGCGATGCTTGTAATTGCAGCCTGGACAGTGTTGTTTCCATTGAATCTAGTTCCATCGGCAGCAAAACACTTGTTGTCGTTTGTGAAACAAACACCAGCAATCTGTCCTGCAGCATTTGGCTGCAAGTACATTGCAACGTTAGATGCAGTAGAACCTAGAAGCTGGTTGTAGCCAGTCCATCCTGGACATAGGGCTTGAGTTGATGCATTGAAACAAACCGCGTAACTTCCGTACTGACCGTACACATTGCCGAAGGCAAGGTTTAGGTTAGTCATGATGTTAGGCCAAGCGTTAGCAATACCAGTTGGAGTGGTTCCGGAAAGACCAGTCAAGGCAGGAGATGTACAGGTCTGACTCATGCCATCATTTGCAAGGTAGTCAAGACATAGGATTCTAGGTACCGCAATGTCCCAAGCGTAAATCTTGCCTTCCGCCGCAATAATGTTGAAGACGCTAGTTGAGGTAGCTCCTGTTCTGGCTTGGATGAGTTTGAAGGCGGTCGCCTTAGATCCCCCACAAAGTTCTGGAACTTTAACGTCAGAAACATCAACACAAACAAAGCCAGTTCCTTGAGTTGAGTCAGCGTTGCCAATCCAGATGTGTTTGTTTACTTCATCAAAGAACTGGGTAGATGCAATGTTTGAGCTAAATCCATGAGTTGCCATATTGAAAGGCCAAGCAGCTGAACAGAAGGTTCCATCGATGATGTTTCTACAGTCAATAGAGCCATTCACAAGTCCTCGGTGGTAGGTGTTGTATGCATAACCTCTGCTATCAAAAGAAGTGCTAAAACCATCTCCTCCAGATCTAATTGCTCCCGAAACTGTGGTCAAAGTTCCTGGGGACGTTGCTGTGGTTGAGAACAGTTGCTTTCCATCTCCAGTAACTCCACTTGAATTAACAGTTCCAGTTGCTTTAACCTTTACAACTTGAGCCCAGTTAGAAGGTGTTGCTAAGAAAGTAGTTCCATCAGTTGAATAGGTGACAGTCCAGCCAGCTGGAGCTTTAACATCAGATGCACCAGTTAGCCGCACCTTTAGCGGATCAATGTTCTGAATAATCTCTTGGGTTGAGAGATCCGTTGCACTAACAGCCGGTATCTGCGTCATCAGATCCACCTTGTTACCCGCTACAACCGATGAAACAGACAAACTACTTGTCATCGGGGAGGATGCAAATGCCTGGGCAGAGGCTAGAAGGAGTAGTAGAGCGGTGGCAATAGCCATTACCGCTACTAATGAACGACGTGTGATCCAAGAGATGATCTTCATGGGAACAAGAGTAAATTAGAGGTTTTGGAGACTCTTGGAGAGTTTCGCTTTACAGTATCTTGCTAACTATTGCTGACATGAAATATTCGTCTAGGCGAATATAACTGTTCTCTTTTTGGGAAAATGCTGTGAGGTTCAGTTCACTCAAAATTACTTCAGAAGTGAAGCCATCTGCTTGTAAATCAGCTTGGCTGCAAACAATGGGTTCAATCTTGATAGGAAGTCCATTGTCTTGGCATCTTTACCAATAACAACCCTTGGAGTGTTCTTCTCAATTGCAAGGACCATGAGCTTGGCAGCAACATTTGCTGGGGTAGTAGGGAATGAAGATTCACTTGAATCTGTCTGCATTGCTGCCATTCCGGAGTTAGCAGCGATGTTGGTGGCAATTGCTCCAGGGAAAACAATTGTCACACCAACTTTGGTATCAATAAGTTCAGATCTCAAACCTTCAGTTAACAACTTGATTGCTGCCTTGGATGCACCGTAAACACTTTGACCAGGGACAGGAGCATAGGCACCCATTGAAGAGACGTTAAGGATATGAGCTTCTGGTCTTTTTAGTAGTTCAGGTAGGAATGCCTTGATCAACATAAGTGGACCAGTGAAGTTAACGTTCATAACGTGATGAGCATCTTCCATAGCAAGATCGTTTACTCTCACAAAAGGTTGGATGATTCCAGCATTATTGACCAGTGCATCGACTGAACCTAGGGCTTTGATGACTGCAGCAGGCAAAGCTGCTACTGCTTTGGCATCAGATACATCAAGAATGTGTTCTGAGTAAACACCTTTTAGTCCAGCAACTAGTGCAGCAGTCTCGGCAAGAGTTTCCTTTCGGAAATCAACAAGAGCTACTTTTGATCCTCGTCGGGCTAGTTCAAGAGCTAGTTCACGCCCCATGCCGCTTCCAGCCCCAGTGACAACAACGACTTTTTCGTCTAGCTTCATGATTACTCCCTTGTCTTAGTTCGAGTGTATCCCCAAGTAGTTGCGTGCTTTGCAAGTTCAATATTGGCTTTCCTAGTTCCAGAGCATTCAGGTAGCCTTAGAACATGAAACTAAAAGACATTGAACTTGTAATGCTAGATGGCTCAACCAAGACCTTTGGCGAGATCCAGGGAAAAGTAACCATGGTTGTAAACGTTGCATCTAGATGTGGCCTTAGTCCTCAGTACGAAACTCTTGAAGCTATGCAGAAGAAATACAAGGACAAGGGATTCACTGTGGTCGGTGTTCCTTCGAATCAGTTCTTTCAAGAACTTAGTTCTTCGGATGACATCTCGGAGTATTGCTCAACAACTTGGGGAGTAACTTTTCCTATGACCGAAAAAGCTAAGCTGAACGGCAAGAGTGCCCACCCACTATACAAAGAACTGACTAAAGCCGAAGATTCTGAAGGTAATGCTGGCAAGGTTAAGTGGAACTTTGAGAAGTTCCTAGTACTAGCTAATGGTGAGGTAATGAGATTTAGACCAACCACTAAGCCTGATGCTGCTCCAATCATCGAAGCGATTGAGGCAAACCTAGCTAAATAGCTTTATTACTACCGGTTAGGTAGTTAAGGTTTTCAGCGTTCTTTGATATTCAAAAGTTCAAATAGCTGTATTTTGTCAGCAGTCCAACCAAGAACATTTCCACCGAAGCAGAGATTAGAAACAAGAAAATCAGTGCTTGGTTGCTTTATCGTTCTTGCTGTTTCTCGTCTTGATAAGAGAAGCAACAGTAGCGATAGTGATCGTTACCAAAATCACACCAAGAGATGTGTTTGTGCTGATCTCAGGAAGTCCTTCGAAGTGCTTTCCACCGTTGATGAATGGAAGCTCGTTCTCGTGAAGTGCGTGGATAACAAGCTTGATACCAATCCAAGCCAGGATTACTGAAAGACCTAGTCCTAGGTAGACAAGTCGAGTTAGTAGTCCACTTAGTAAGAAGAACAGGTGACGAAGACCTAGAAGAGCAAATGCGTTTGCAGTGAAGACGATGTATGGCTCTTTGGTTAGACCGTAGACCGCAGGGATGCTGTCTAGAGCAAACAGGATGTCAGCTGCACCGATAGCAATCATCGCGAATAGAAGAGGGGTGTAGTAACGCTTGCCATCCTTCTTGATGGAGACCTTTGCTCCGTGGTACTCGTCAGTTACGTTGACTCTTCTCTTGATGAAGTCAATGAACTTTCCACCCGGTGCTTCATCGTGTCCGTGAGACTTGAAGTGGTCGCGAACTAGTGTGTAAGCGGTGTAGATCAAGAATGCACCGAAGATGTAGAACACCCATGAGAAGGCAGCAATTGCAACCGCACCGACAGCGATGAAGATGAAGCGTAGAACTAGGGCAATCAAAATACCAACGGTTAGAGCCTGACGTCTAGCTTTGTCTGGAACTGCCAGTCTGGTGAAGATGATAAGGAAAATGAACAGGTTGTCGATGGAGAGGCTGTATTCAGTAATGAACCCAGCTAGGTATTCGCTTCCGTAAGGCTTACCCCAAACCTGGTCAACAAAGAAGAAGAATCCGATAGCTCCACCTAGGAAGATGGTTGTGAAAATGGCTGATTCTTTGAAGGACGGATCACCTTTACGCTTGAGCTGAAACAGCAAGTCAAGAGTGATGATTGCAGCGATTACAACGGCTGTAATCAGCCAGACTTCTAGGGATACGTTCATGGCTAAATTCTACTTTACGCAGGCAATTACCAGCGGTGGAGGGACTGCCTCTAAGAAATTTCCCAGTTAGTTTGCGAAGGACTCTATCGGAGGGCAGGAACACACTAGGTTCCTGTCTCCATAAACGTTGTCAATACGGTTCACTATTGGCCAGTACTTGTTTCTGAACTGCTTAGCAGGGAATAGAGCTAACTCTCGGTCATAATTTCTATTCTATCCTCGCCAGTTGCTGAATATCCCTAACTGACAAAAGGGAAGAGTGGATCGAAGCCTGTTCTGTCTTCGAATCTCAACAAATCGTCAGTCTGAAGGTAGACCTTGCTCATGAGATCTGCCCAGTTCGGTTCAAAGATGGTCATGGTGAACTTTTGAGTTGTACGGGAATACTCAATTTTGTAAGGCCATAGTCCCTTTTTGTACTCCAGGGGGAATGAGCTGTACTTATGCCCAGAGTAGAAGGAGCACTTTAGGCAATAGAATCTCGTGCTGTCCACTTTGAAAGACCCTTTCTGGGAGGCAAGATCTTCAAGTTCATGTTGGACTGCTTTTCCATCGGGGTCGAAACCTCCAATTAGGGAAATCCAAGACTGCATTGCCGCCCGGAGGAATTCTTCTTTAGATTCAACGGTTATGGAACATTGGGGAGAAAACCAAGTTTCAAAATCAAATAGGTTGAATGATTTGAGTAGACAGTTTTGCTGAGTGAGATACACAGTCATATGTTGGACGGACTGACTTTTGGCGAAAAGAGGCTTTCCTTTTCTAACCAATTTATCGTTTTCGTCATATCCATTCAGGCTGTATAACTTGCCACTTAGCTTAAGCTTTTGCCAGTTTCGAACACCAGGGTCAATCGAAGAACTGAGTCTAACGATGCGAACAGCTCCAGCGTCTTTGTGAGCCTTAAGCTCATTCTTGATTGTTCTGTAAAGGAAGCGCTGTGCCTGCTGAGCCACCTGAATTGATTTCTCGTTCCATTTCAGATTTGAGGGTACAACATCGCTATCCAAATCAAATCCCTGATCAATAATCTTCACTGAGCTCTGATATGCAGCAGCATGTGGTGTGGTTGCGTTTGAAAAACCAAGCGCTGCGGTAAGTGCAAGCACAATGGATGTTGAAAATAATTTCGTCCGCATAAGTCCCCCCGAATTAATAGTCAATGCCTCTAAATAATCCTAGTACTCATCTGGGAAAGCACCGAAATTGAAAAAGATGTTTTCGATTGGAAAAAATCCAAAAATCTTAGTCCAGAAGTGCTTCGCCTAAAGTGTTGCTAACTAGAGAAAGACTCGATCGGAGGACAGGAACAAACAAGGTTTCTATCTCCATAAACGTTGTCAATGCGGTTCACTATTGGCCAGTACTTGTTCCTGAACTGTTTAGCAGGGAAGACAGCTACCTCCCGGTCATACTTTCTATCCCATTCAGAAGCGATGTTCTTAGCGGTATGAGGAGCATTTCTTAGAGGGGACTCTTCAATTGAGTACTTACCTGCAGCTACTTCATCAATCTCTGCCTTGATTGCCAACATGGCATCAATAAATCGATCAACTTCTTCCTTAGGTTCAGATTCAGTTGGCTCGATCATTAGAGTTCCAGCTACTGGGAAAGACATCGTTGGAGCATGGAATCCATAGTCGATTAGACGCTTAGCAATATCTTCTCCAGTAACACCGGTGTCCTTGGTGATACCTCTGATGTCGATGATGCACTCGTGAGCAATCAGGCCATTCTTGCCTGTGTAAAGAAGTGGGAAGGCATGATCTAGTTTCTTAGCAATGTAGTTTGCTGACAGAACAGCAACTGCTGTTGCATTCTGCAAACCATAAGCACCCATCATTCTGATGTATGCCCATGAGATAGGAAGAATGCTTGCTGAACCGTAAGGAGCCGCTGACACAGGACCATAGTTAGGGAGAGTTGATTGGGCTCTATCGTGACCTGGTAGGAATTCCTTGAGGTGTGATCTAGCTGCAACAGGACCAACACCAGGGCCACCACCACCGTGAGGAATACAAAAAGTCTTGTGCAGGTTCAGGTGGCTGACATCGCCTCCGAATAGACCAAACTTTGCATAACCAACTACAGCGTTGGTGTTTGCTCCATCAATGTAGACCTGTCCACCGGCAGCATGAACCTGTTCACAGATATCAACAATTGCTTCTTCATAAACACCGTGGGTGCTTGGGTAGGTAACCATTAGGGCAGCAAGCTTGTCACCAGCAGCAGCAATCTTTGCCTGCAGATCAGAAACATCTACGTTTCCATTCTCATCACAAGCAACAACGACCACATCCATGCCTGCAAGAACAGCTGATGCAGCATTAGTTCCGTGAGCACTTGAAGGAATCAAACAGGTAGTTCTCTGAGCATCACCTCGAGATAGGTGATATCCACGAATAGCCAAAAGACCCGCAAGTTCTCCCTGGCTTCCAGCGTTAGGTTGCAGAGAAACTTCTTCATAACCTGTTACATCACTTAGCCAAGAAGTAAGTTGACCAATGAGTTCAAGGTAACCCTGAACATCTTCCTTAGGAGCAAATGGGTGAAGACCAGCAAACTCAGGCCAGGTAACAGCTTCCATCTCAGTAGTTGCGTTGAGCTTCATGGTGCAAGAACCTAGAGGAATCATTCCTCTGTCTAATGCAAAGTCATAATCAGCAAGACGCTTGAGGTATCTAAGCATCGCTGTCTCTGAGTGATAAGAGTTGAAGACTTCGTGGGTTAGGTAATCAGAAGTTCGAGCAAGTTCTACTTGTACCTTTGTGTCCTTCAGTCCACCTGAAACACCAAAGGCAGCTAGAACATCTACAAGTGTCTTTGCTGAGGTTGTTTCATCGAGTGAGATACCAATAGTCTTCTCATCTAGAAAAAGCATGGTGATGTTCTTTGATCTACCTGCCTCGAAGATCTTCTTGGCATCAACGTTAGAAACAGTGAAGGTGTCAAAGAAGTTGCCCTTAGAAACTTCTAGGCCACTGGCTCTGAGAGCGTTAGCTAGAGAGTGAGTTTGAGATAGAACATCTTGAGCAATAGCTTTTAGTCTCGCTGGTCCGTGATACACGGCATACATACCTGCCATAACTGCAAGTAGAACTTGAGCAGTACAGATGTTAGAAGTTGCTCGCTCACGTCTAATGTGTTGCTCTCTAGTCTGAAGAGTCAGTCTGTATGCAGGAGAACCATCAGAAGTAATTGATACTCCAACCAAACGTCCTGGCATAGATCTTTCTAGGTCTTCTCTAACTGCTAGGTAACCAGCGTGAGGACCACCAAAGCCCATAGGAACACCGAAGCGTTGGGTTGAACCGATAACAACATCAGCACCCATCTCGCCTGGTGGGGTGTAGAGAGTTAGTGCTAGAAGATCTGCTGCTGCAACTGCAATAGCGTCATGAGATTTAGCGTGAGCAAACAAAGCGGTTAGGTCATAGAGGTGACCTGAAGCACCTGGGTACTGAGCAAAGACACCGAAGAATTCTTCAGATAGAAGTGCAGGGTTCTTTGAAGCTTCGGCCAAGTCAAAGTAGCGAACCTCAATGTTTACAGGTTCCGCTCTGTGATCAAGTAGTGCCTTGGTCTGAGGGAATATGTCACTTGAGACATAGAAGATGTTTGATTCATTTGATGATGAACGACGAGCAATCAGCATTGCTTCAACGGCTGCAGTTCCTTCATCAAGCATTGATCCGTTAGCTGTCTTCATGCCGGTTAGGTCTGTCACCATGGTCTGGAAGTTAATGATTGCTTCTAGGCGTCCCTGAGAGATTTCAGGTTGGTAAGGAGTGTAGGCGGTATACCAAGAAGGGTTCTCCAGAACATTTCTTTTGATAACTGTTGGAGTGTTAGTGCCGTAGTAGCCCTGTCCCATAAGAGAGGTAGTGATTCTGTTTTTACTAGCAATCTTTCTAAGCTCAGCAATTGCTTGTGCTTCTGA
>CANLCU010000002.1 GCA_947489135.1 Micrococcales bacterium | reverse complement strand
TAGATAGACTGAAAGGCTTTGGTAAGGCTCTAACTTACCCCCGGTGAAAGCCCACTCACAGATTTAGGTACTTTTTGGAAACGAAGAAACTCGGTACGGTTCGGACCTTGCTCCGAATTTTCCCATACGCCAAGAAGGCGTTGCCAAGGGTGGTTTTGGGAACCCTCGCAGCCATCGGTGGCCATATGTTTGCCTTGGCAATCCCTGGTTACCTGAGAAGTCTTTTTGACACTTTGGAAAGTAACACAACCTTTGAAACTCTACTCTTTGCTGTTTTTGCAGTCCTAGGAATGGGTCTTCTAGAAGCAGTGATGGTTCTTCTGCGTAGATGGCTTGTTCTAACTCCAGGAACACATGTTGAAGCAGGCCTAAGAAGAACCCTTTACGCAAAGCTTCAAGATCTTGAAGTTGCTTTCCACGACAAGTGGCCTAGCGGACAGTTGCTATCTCGTGCTTCAAGTGATCTGAGCATGATTAGACGTTGGTTATCATTCGGTCTAGTTCTTCTGGTAGCTAACCTATTCACCATCGTTGTTGGTTTTACGCTTCTGTTCTCATACAACTGGATTCTTGCAACAGTATTCGTCGTTGTGATGTCACCTCTTTGGGTTCTAGGTTTTAGATTCGAAAAGGAATACCACGTCACTGCTCGTATGAGCCAGGACCAAGCTGGAGACCTAGCCACCTCTGTTGAGGAAAGTGTTCACGGTATTCGTGTTATCAAGTCATTTGGTCGTGGATCATTTATGACAGAGAAGTTTGCTAAGGATGCCTTGAGGCTCAGAGGCACAGAGCTAAACAAAGCGAAGATGATTGCCAACCTCTGGTTCTACTTCTCAACAATTCCTAGCCTTGCAACAGGTATTTATCTGCCATTGGGTATTTGGCAAATTGTTGAAGGCAATATGACTATTGGTGTTCTGCTTTCCTTCATCCTGACAACTCGTATTCTGCACTGGCCAATCGACTCTCTAGGTTTCTTGTTGTCGATGACCATTGATGCTAGATCTGCAGTTGAGCGTTTCTTTGAAGTTATTGATACCAAGGTAGATATCTCTGATCCAGAGCAGCCAAAAACCATCAAGGAACCTAAGGGTCGCTTGGTGTTTGAGAATGTCAGCTTTAGATATGCAGATGCTCCAGCTGAGCAAAAAGATTTGATTGATGGAGTAAACCTTGTAATTGAACCAGGTGAATCTGTTGCTCTAATTGGTATTACAGGTTCAGGTAAGACCTCTCTTACTGCTCTAGCCACAAGACTTTATGAAGTCACCGGTGGGTCAGTAAAGCTTGACGGTGTTGATGTTAGAGATCTATCAAGAGAAGAACTTAGAGCTCACGTTGCTATGGCGTTCGAAGACTCAACCTTGTTCAGTGACACTATTCGCAACAACGTATTGCTTGGAAGACCTGAGAGCACCGAAGAAGAACTAGCTCAAGCTCTTGAGATTGCTCAAGCAGGATTTGTCTATGACCTTCCTGATGGACTTGATACCAAGATTGGTGAAGAAGGCCTTTCTCTTTCTGGTGGACAAAGACAGCGTATTGCTCTAGCTAGAGCAGTAGCTGCTCAGCCAGCAGTTCTAGTTCTGGATGATCCACTATCGGCACTTGATGTTGATACCGAAGCAATGGTTGAGGATGCGCTTAGAACTGTGTTGAAGGCAACCACCGCTTTGATTGTTGCTCATCGTCCTTCAACTGTTCAGCTAGCTGACAAGGTTGCTCTATTGCAAGATGGCAAGATTACTGCCTTCGGTAAGCACAGCGACTTGATTGCTACAAATGATCACTACCGATACGTCATCAGCAGCCTAGATGCTGCCGGAAAGATGATTGAGGTGAACAAATAATGAGCATGCAGGGTGTTAAAAACGAAGAAAAGATTGAGCTAAACAAAGAAGAGCAGGCTCGTGTTCGCGAGAGAAGCCTGAAGCTTCTCGGTGAAATTATTAAGCCAGTCAAGAATAGATTGTTTGTTTCTCTAGCTTTAGTTATCACTAGCCAGGCACTTAGAGTTTCAGGGCCTTGGCTTATTGCTGCGGCTGTTGACTATGCTTTGCCAGCTGCTCAAAAGGGAGATCTAAGTCTTCTCTATTGGACAGTTGGTGGTTACGTAACCACTGCTGTTCTAGCAGGATTCACGATTGCCTACTTCCTAAGATTCGCAGCAAGAGTGAGCCAAGACATTATGTTTGGTCTACGTAAGAGACTGTTCCGTCACACCCAGAGACTCTCTGTTGAATTCCACGAGACATATACTTCTGGTCGAGTTATTGCCCGTCAAACTAGCGACTTAGATTCCATCAAGGAACTACTTGATTCTGGTGGTAGTGAGATGATCTCTGGAATCTTGTTCATGTTGTTTACCGCTATTGCTTTGGTAACTCTTGATGCAACATCATTCCTAATCATGTTGGTGAGCTTTATCCCTCTGTTCTTCTTAACCAGATGGTTCCAGAAGAACACCAGAATCAGCTACCGTAAGACCCGTGTTGCTTCAGCTAAGTTGATTGTTCACTTCGTTGAGTCAATGACTGGTATCCGTGCAGTGAAGGCTTTCCGCAAGGAGAAGAGAAACGAAGACACCTATAAGGATCTAGTTGAGGATTATCGTGCTGTGAACGCTAAGGTAATTCAGCTATTCGGTATTTACGATCCAGGTCTAATCATGATTGGTAACATCACTGTTGCCTTTGTCTTGCTATGGGGTGGCTTCAGAGTCATGGAAGGCGACCTCGGTATCGGTGTTTTGATTTCTTGTATTTTGTATGCAAGAAGTTTCTACGAGCCAATGGAAAACCTGGCTATGTTCTATAATTCCTACCAATCAGCTAACTCAGCTCTTGAAAAGATCTCAGGTGTTCTAGAAGAAGAACCATCAGTACCTGAAGCTGAGAACCCAACTCCTCTTGCAGAACGTAAGGGACACATCAACTTCAATACCGTTCAGTTTGCTTACTCAAACGGCAAGGTTGTACTTCCTAAGTTCGACATGGATATTCCAGCTGGTCAAACTATTGCTCTGGTTGGAACTACCGGAGCTGGTAAGTCAACTCTTGCCAAGCTAATCGGACGATTCTATGACCCAAGCTCAGGAACAGTTGAACTTGATGGGGTAGACCTTAGAAAGCTTTCTGATGATGATCTTCGTACAGCTGTTGTCATGGTCACCCAAGAGGCATATCTATTCAGCGGAACTGTTGCTGAAAACATTTCTCTAGGTAAGCCAGAGGCAACCCAAGAAGAGATTGAAAAGGCAGCTAAAGCTGTGGGAGCTCACGAGTTCATCTTGAGCCTGCCTGATGGCTATAACACTGATGTGAACAAGCGCGGTGGAAGAGTATCTGCAGGTCAGCGTCAGCTAATCTCATTCGCTAGAGCTTTTATCGCTGACCCGACTGTATTGATTCTTGATGAGGCAACTAGCTCACTGGATATCCCAAGCGAACGTATGGTCCAGAAGGGTCTACAGACCCTGCTAGCTGGTAGAACAGCGATCATCATTGCTCACCGTCTCTCTACTGTGTCTATCGCTGACCGAGTGGTAGTGATGGAGCACGGAAAGATCATTGAAGATGACAAGCCTGCGGTTTTGATTGCTGGAACAGGTAAGTTTGCAAAGATGCACAAGGCTTGGCGCGATTCGCTCGTTTAGGCTTAGACAAGAACACAAAAGTTAAGGAAAGCACTCTAATGGAAAAAATCAAGGTAGTTGGTACGGTCGTAGAGCTTGACGGCGATGAAATGACCCGCATCATTTGGCAGAACATCAAAGACTCTTTGATCTTGCCATTTCTAGATGTTGACCTTGAATACTATGACCTCTCAATTGAGCACCGTGATGCAACAGATGACCAGGTGACCATTGATGCAGCTAATGCAATCAAGAAGCACGGAGTTGGTGTGAAGTGTGCAACTATCACTCCTGATGAAGCACGTGTAACTGAGTTCTCACTAAAGAAGATGTGGAAGTCTCCTAACGGAACGATTAGAAACATCCTTGATGGTGTTGTCTTCCGTGAGCCAATCATTATTTCAAACGTGCCAAGACTAGTTCCTGGTTGGACTAAGCCAATCATCATCGGTCGTCACGCTCATGGAGACCAATACAAGGCAACTGACTTCAAGGTTCCAGGTGCAGGAACAGTAACCATGACTTGGACTCCAGCTGATGGTACAGAGCCTAAGACCATGACTGTTGCTGACTACCCAGAGACCGGTGGTGTTGCTATGGGTATGTATAACTACATGGATTCAATCCGTGACTTTGCTAGAGCGTCTTTCAACTACGGTCTATCTCGCAACTACCCAGTTTATTTCTCAAGCAAGAACACAATCTTGAAGGCATACGATGGAGCATTCAAGGATGCTTTCCAAGAAGTATTTGATGCTGAATACAAAACCCAGTTTGATGCAGCTGGCCTTACCTATGAGCACAGACTGATTGATGACATGGTTGCTGCTGCATTGAAGTGGGAAGGTGGCTACGTCTGGGCCTGTAAGAACTATGACGGTGACGTTCAGAGTGATATCGTCGCTCAGGGCTTTGGCTCTCTTGGTCTAATGACTTCTGTTCTAACTACCCCTGATGGCAGTACAGCTCTTGCTGAAGCTGCTCACGGAACAGTAACCAGACACTACCGTGATCACCAAGCAGGTAAGAAGACAAGCACTAACCCTATTGCTTCTATCTACGCATGGACTCGAGCTTTAATGCACAGAGCCAAACTAGATGGCACTCCAGAGGTAGCACGCTTTGCTGAGACTTTGGAAGATGTTGTTGTGAAGACTGTTGAGTCTGGTCACATGACCAAGGACCTAGCAGCTCTTATTGGTAAAGAGCAGGCTTACCAAACAACTGAGGAATTCATGGCATCACTTGCTACGAACCTAAAGGCTCGTTTGTCATAAATGTTGATAAGTCACGGATCGAAGTGACTGTGTAAAACTCCAGCAGGATTTCTGCTGGAGTTTTACTTTTATCCTCATGCAAATAACTAAACGACAATTGCCAAAAGTATTCCTTCTGGCCAGCACATTAGTCCTTGGATCTGTTGTTGTTCCTCCTGTTCAGGCAGCGGCAACTAACCCAACCCCGGTTTGCAATACAACCGGTACTAGCTGCACCATCACTTTTCCCTACACAGGCGATAGCTACATCTGGTCCCCGCCTAGCGATGTGAGGAGCATGTCTATCTCTTTAGCCGGAGCTCAAGGCGGTAGAGCCGGTGGCAATGGAGCTAGAGCTACTGCCACTTTCAAAACTGTGCCAACAACACCGCTATACATTTTTGTAGGTGGCCAGGGTTCAACTGGTAGCGGAGCAGCAGGAGGCTATAACGGAGGAGGAGCGGCTGGCTCTGGACATAACGATGAAGGTTCAGGTGGTGGAGCAACAGACATTCGTACCAGCCCATTCCTAACAGATCGCATAGCGGTAGCTGGTGGCGGCGGTGGAACCGGTGGTTGGGTTGGTGGCGTTGGTGCCCCAGGATCTGGAACTACCGGCGCTCAAGGCGGTAATGGTCAAGGTATTGGTGGTGGAGGAGGCACAGCAGTAGCTGGCGGAGCAGGAGGAGCATCAAATGGCTCGCAGACCACTCCAGGTAGTGCTGGAGGGCTAGGAGTTGGTGGCGCTGGAGGTAGAGCCAATACTCCTTCTAGCGTTGTAGCTGGTGGAGGAGGCGGTGGCGGTGGCTACTTCGGTGGTGGCGGTGGAGGAGCTGATACCGATAGTTCTGGTACCGACGGTGGCGGTGGTGGAAGCGGATCTAGCTTTATCAATGCCACTAGATTCTCAACACCTGTCTACATAGCAGGCTTTCAATCAGCTAATGGAGCTGCGAGTATTTCCTATAACTTTGGACCAACGGTCACTTACTTCTCTGGTCCTACTTCTCCGAGCAAAGCAACGATTCCAGTATTCAACATTGCCTTCGGTCAAAGTGTTACTGGACTAACTGCAGATGACTTCATAATCTCTGGTTCAGCACAGGGTTGTTACATCTCCACACTCACTGGTAGCGGAGCTAACTATGCGGCATCAGTTGCTGGCTGCACTGATGGAACAATCACTTTGACACTGAAAGTGGATACCGTCTTTGGTAATGCTATAGGTCCAGTAAGAACCTACTCAACTAGTTCAATAACTTTAGATAGAACTGTTCCTGAAGTTGGATCACTAACTAAGCAACCAAGCAGTAATGCTCTAATTGTTTATAAAGCCATATTCTCTGAACCTGTCACCGGGCTTGTTGCAGATAACACGGACTGGTTAGTCAAAGGAAATGGCTGTGTAATTCAGTCGATGACTGGTTCAGGATCTCAATACACAATTACGATTTCAAATTGTGTTGATGGAGATCTAGCCGGTCTTGTGTTGAATTCTTTAGCAGTTCAAGATGCTGCAGGAAATATCGGACCCAGCCTTGTCAACCAAACAGGAGTAACCAAGATTGACACAACAGCACCAATACTTAGAGTGACCGATGTGACTGCTCCCGGTGCAGCTGGTTTACCAATATGGGTATTCGATAGCGAAGAACCTGCTACCGGTATGAGTTCAGATAAGTTCACCTTCTCTGGAACTGCTACATCATGCGTAATGAACTATGCAGTACTTCGAGAGAACCTTGGTTGGCAGATAAGTTTGTCTGGTTGTGGAGTTGGTTCCACTCAAGTCACCTTGGCTTCAAACTCAGTAACAGACAGCTCAGGTAACACAGGACCTACTTTGGCACTAGCATCAAATGTCATTGAGATTACTCCTGATGAGGTGGTAAACGAAACCTTTGATTCGCCTGAGCAACCAAGCGGAGCAGTACTCGAAAACACTGGGTCTTCAGGAGTAGAACAGGGTATTGAGAGGGATAAGTTGCTAGCTGAGAAAGAGCTCTTACTAGGCGACAGCCAGAGTTCTAGTGGTTCTAAAGACCTAGGCGATTCAAGCTATAAAGAACTTGGGGGAGAGAAGGTCAAAGATTTGGGGATCATTCAACTAGATGATTTGCAGTCAACAATAATGCTTGTCCTACTTTCACTCTCAGTAGTTCTTAGTGCTTTTGCAGTAGGCCGTTCAGCTAGAACCCGCAGAAGGCATTAGAGAAAAGAGTTAGTAGACCCTCGTCTTAGTGGAAGATGATGGTGCGTTCGTTATCGAGAAGTACTCGATGTTCAGCAAACCATCTAACCGCTTGGGCGAGGGTCTTTGACTCTACATCCTGACCCATAGCAACTAGGTCTTTCTTAGACTTACCGTGATCTACTCGAATCACATTCTGTTCAATTATTGGACCCTCATCAAGAGCAGCGGTTACAAAGTGAGCGGTAGCACCAATAAGTTTCACACCACGGTTATGAGCTTGGGAATAAGGATTAGCACCTTTGAAGCCAGGTAGGAAGGAGTGGTGGATGTTGATAATCTTGCCTTCGAATTCTCTACAGAATTCAGGGCTGAGAATCTGCATAAATCTTGCTAGAACAATCAGCTCAATCTGATTGTCAACAATGTACTTGCGAAGCATGGCTTCGAAAGCTGCTTTGCTTTTCTCGTCGGTCATTGGGTGCGACTCAAAAGAAATGCCGTAGAAACCAGCAAGTTCAGCTAGCTCTGAGTGATTACCGAAAACGGCAGGAACTTCGATAGGAATTTGACCTGATCTTTGGTTGAACAAAAGGTCGTTTAGGCAGTGAGCACTCTTGCTAACTAGAACTAGTGCTTTGATTTTGCGGTTGACATCATCTAGGTGCCATGTGGCACTGTACTTAGCAGCTACTTCAGAAATCTTCTTAGCAAACTCTTCTTTAGGGCCATAGACTTCAACCTGAAGACGCATGAAAAACTTACCGCTCTCGGTGCTGGTGAACTGCTGGCTCTCGGTGATGTTTCCCTGAGCGCCAACAATAGCTCCAGAAATAGAGTGGACTATGCCTGGTTGGTCTTGGCAGACAAAGGTTATTACCCAGTGATTTGTTGGCGTCTTCATAGGGTCAAGTTTAGGCTTTGCTAGTCGTCTTGGTTGCGTTGCAGGTCACGCTGCTTGTTGCGGTAGCTAACGCTCTTCCAGATGACTACCCCTAAGAGCATCAATCCACTGGCGATCATACTGATCCCGATGATTGTCCCTATTTCCACGCGGATTCCTTGCTGCTTGTTAGATTTCCCTTTGGCAAGAATACCCAAATATTCGCTTTTCCGTTTATCTACAGGGCTCCCGTGTCTAAAACTGTCGCTAAAAGGCATGTTTTCCCCTTGTTATACAATGGACCTATCGCAACTGGCGTTAAAGATGGGATTCCATCAGGGAGCGAAGGCATTTTGGTCGTACGCCTGGGCCAAACCAGCACAAGCCGTTAAGGAGTTCCCAAATGTCCCAATTACCACAGGAGTTCAACTCTCCACTTTCAGCTACAGATCCTGAGATTGCTGCTGTTTTACAGGCAGAACTAGATCGTCAACGCAACTTCCTAGAGATGATTGCAAGCGAAAACTTTGTTTCTAGAGCAGTTCTTGAAACTCAAGGTTCAGTTCTGACTAACAAGTATGCAGAAGGCTACCCAGGCAAGCGTTACTACGGAGGCTGTGAAGCTGTTGACGTAGCAGAGAACCTAGCTCGCGATAGAGCGAAAGAACTATTTGGTGCTGAGCACGCAAACGTTCAACCACACTCAGGAGCAACTGCTAACGCAGCTGTGCTTCAGGCTTTTTGTAAGCCAGGAGACAAGATCCTTGGTCTAGAACTTGCTCACGGTGGGCACCTTACTCACGGAATGAAGTTGAACTTCTCAGGTAAGACGTACGAGGCTCATGCCTATGAACTAAATCCAGATACCTTCTTGATGGACATGGATATTATTCGTAAACGTGCCCATGAAGTAATGCCTAAAGTTCTTATCGCTGGTTGGTCAGCATATTCTCGTCATATTGACTTTGCTGAGTTCAGAAAGATTGCTGACGAAGTCGGTGCAATTCTCTGGGTAGATATGGCTCACATCGCAGGTCTAGTTGCAGCTGGATTGCACCCGAACCCAGTTCCTTATGCAGACGTAATTTCAACCACAGTTCACAAGACACTAGGTGGACCTCGATCAGGTTTGATTCTTTGTAAAGCAGAGTATGCAAAGAAGATCGACTCTGCTGTTTTCCCTGGTCAACAGGGTGGACCACTGATGCACGTTATTGCCGGTAAAGCAGTTGCCTTCAAAGCAGCAATGAGCCAAGAGTTTAAAGAAAGACAACAGCGCACTATTCGTGGTGCTCAGATTATTGCTGAGCGTCTAATGCAAGCTGATGTTAGAGCTAACGGTGTTGATGTTCTAACCGGTGGAACTGATGTTCACCTAGTTCTTGTTGACCTTAGAAACTCTCCAATTGATGGCAAGACCTGTGAAGATCTACTTCACGATGTTGGCATCACAGTGAACCGTAACTCTGTTCCTAATGATCCAAGACCTGCTCTTGTTACATCAGGTGTTCGTATTGGAACTCCTGCGCTAGCTACTCGTGGCTTTGGCGATAAGGAATTCACTGAGGTTGCAGACATCATCGCTCACGTAGTGATGCCTAACCCAGACATCGATGCCCTAGCTGACAGAGTGCGTGCATTGACAGCTGAATTCCCGCTTTATAACGGCCTAGAGAACTGGTAGCCCTTTGGTTGCCCAGATACTTGATGGCAAGGCAGTAGCTCAGGCAATAAAAGCTGAGCTAACGCAGGAAGTCATCGAACTAAAGAAAAAGGGGATAACCCCTGGCCTTGGCACACTTCTTGTTGGAGATGACCCAGGTTCACACAGCTACGTTTCAGGTAAACACAGAGACTGTGCTGAAGTTGGAGTTCACTCAGTACGCATTGACCTGCCAGCTAACGCTAAAGAAGCTGATGTTCGAGCAGCAATTAGAGATCTCAATGATGCATCAGATGTGACTGGATATATCCTGCAGCTTCCTTTGCCATTTGGATTCAATGCCAATGGAATGCTTGAGCTAATTGATCCGGATAAAGATGCTGATGGTCTACACCCAATCAACCTAGGACGTCTAGTTCTAGCAGGCTCTGAAGAGATGACATCACCACTACCTTGCACACCAGCAGGAATTCTTGAACTACTTCATCGCTACGATATCAACCTCAAAGGTGCTGAAGTTGCTGTAATCGGCAGAGGCATCACCGTTGGAAGACCTTTAGGGTTACTTCTAAACAGGAAGGGTGTTGACGCTACCGTCACATCCCTCCACTCGAGATCTGCAGACATTGCTAAATCGGTTAGACAGGCAGACATAGTTGTTGCTGCTCTTGGAGTTCCTCACTTTGTGAAAGCTGAGTGGATTAAGCCTGGTGCTGCAGTTTTGGATGTTGGTATTACTCGCGTTGACAACAATGGAGAAACAACCCTTGTTGGAGATGTTGACCCAGGTGTATTTGATGTTGCAGGTTTTGTTTCACCTAACCCAGGCGGGGTAGGTCCAATGACTAGAGCAATGCTTGTTAGAAATGTAGTTAGATCCGCAGGGCGAATTAACTAAAAACTATTTCTTTGGCGACTTTGTAGGAGTCGGAGCAGGGATGAACAAGCTTGGCTTTGGAGTCGGGCTCTGGAAATAAGACGGTGTCGGCCTAGGGCTTCTAGTAGCTGTCGGGGTTGGTCTAGGAGTGTTAGTCGGTCTTGGTTCGTAAGTCGGACGCGGTGAAGCTGTCGGAGTTACATAGATAGTTCTAGTAGGTCTTGGAGTTGCTGATTGCTGCGGTGACTGAATAACAGTGATTGTCGGAATCGGCTTAGGTGTTGGAATCTCGACATTTGTTACAACATAAAAAGTAGCGGTGCAAAGGAAAGCCTGGTCATTTCCAGAAGTTCTAAGGTTCTTTGATCTGAAAGATGAGTACTTGCTGCTTCCGTAGTAGACATTTGAGGTAGAACCACAAGTGCTATCGCTAGCTGAGTAGCCTGATGACAAATAGGTCATGGTGACCTTCTCATACTCAACAGGACTCGTTGCAGTAGCAGAGGCACCTAGAGAGACTCCAGCTGATGAAATCATGGCGATAATGCCACATACAAACATCGGTAGAGCTAGTCTTTCGGTCATTTTCTTTGCTGCCATTTTTTATCTCCTATTGATCAGGTGTTGACTTCATACTATCCCCGTCTGGCGACATCGGACTAGTCCAGCATTTGGGTGGCTGCTAGTTCCTTGTATAGCGGGGTTGATTTCAGTAGCTGTTTGTGGGTTCCAGAGCCAATTACCTTACCGCCATCAATAACGATGATCTGGTCGCTATCGACCACAGTGGAAAGCCTGTGGGCAATAACAATCATGGTTCTGTTCTTAGCTACAGCATCGATAGCTTCGCGCATACGCTGCTCATTTAGGCCATCCAGGCTAGAGGTTGATTCGTCTAGAAGCATGATTGGTGGTGCACTAAGCAGTGTTCTAGCAATAGCTAAGCGTTGACGCTCTCCTCCAGAGAGCATGATTCCTTGTTCTCCAACTTCAGCATCTAGGCCGCGCTTATCTCTTTTCAGAACGGCAGTTAGGTTCACTTCACCTAAGACTCGCTTCAAGTCTTTCTCAGTTGCATTCGGGGAACCAATTAAGAGGTTCTCTCGAATGCTTCCAGCTAGTACTGGTGCATCTTGCTCGACGTAGCCGATTTGTGCTCGAAGGTCAGATCTCAGCATCGAACCGACTGACTGGCCATCTAGCAGAATATCTCCACCAGTTGCTTCGTAGAATCTCTCCATCAAGCTAAAGACAGTCGACTTACCTGCTCCTGATGGACCAACGATGGCAACACGTGTGCCACGTTCAATCTTGAATGAGACTCCTTTTAGAACATCTTTAGGTTCGCTCATGATTGGCTCAGCACCTTCAATAGGTTTGCCATTGGCGTCAAGAGCAACTTCTGGTCTTGCTGGGTAACTGAACTTAACTTTCCTAAATTCAATAGCTGTCGAGTTCACTGCTTTGCGCTTAGTAACTTGAGCTCTTTCGGCGTCAGTATCTTCTAATGGAACATCCAAGATTTCTTGGATTCGTGCAAGAGCTCCAAGAGCTGACTGAACTGAAGTGTAAGCGCTAAAGAACTGGCCAACTGGTCTAATCATTAGGAACATCAAGAGAATGAAGGTAATTAGGTTTGCAACCTGTGTTTCACCGGTTGCAACTCGGTATCCACCGATACCAAGAACAACAATAAAAGCACCGTTGGCAGCTAGGCCACCGATAGGTGTTACCCAGGCATTGATCTTCGCAATCTTCACGCCTTGCTCGAAAGCCTCTTGGGCATCTTTTCTGATTTGGTCTGATTCTCTGCTTTCAGCACGAGCTGCTCTAATTGTTCTAACTGCTGATAGAGCTCGCTCAACAGAAGCTGACATTCGGCCAACTCGTTCTTGGGCTTTGGTAGTTGCTGCCCTAATCTTTCTTGAGGTCAATCCAATAGCAGCAACTGCGACAGAAATCATTAGCAAGGTAATTACAAGAAGAAGCCAGTCAATGATTGCCATGGCGATAACTGATCCTAGGAAGATAAGAGCACCACCGGCACCATCAACTAGTCCTTGAGTAAGGGCTGCTCTAAGAAGAGTGGTGTCTGAACCAACACGAGAAACAAGGTCACCAGTTCTTCTAAGGTCATATTCAGCTATAGGCAATCTAAGTAGACGAGTTGAAAGACTGGTTCTTGCAGCAAGAACAACACCTTCACCAGCTTTAGCTAGAACTAAATACATAGCTCCACCCAAGACAGCGCTGAGTAGTGTTATGGCTAGCAGAGCAATAGCTAGAGGTAATACGTCTTTACCCTCTTGAACTGTGCTGATGATTCTTCCAACCACTAGAGGTTGAGCAAGGTTTACACCAGCTCCAATGATGCTGAAAATTACGGCTATCCATAAAAGACCTTTTTGCTCTTTCATGTATGGAAGTAGTTGACTGAACTTAGCCTTAGGTCCGTTGTCCTTAGGGCCTGGTCCTTGCCGTCTGCCTGTCATGCTCATGGTTTACTCTTTCATCTTTACTAGGGATGGATCTCCCAATATTGCTTCGTTCAGTAGAAATCTTATTTCTTGAAGAGATAGTGCTTCTGTGTAGGCGGTGTTTCTGAAGAACCTACTAAAGTCCGCTGACTTGAGAGCTCCTAGAACTCTCTCATCGTGAATCTTTAGAAACATCACTGTGCTGTTTGGTACTCTTTCAAACTCTGTTCTGACAAGACCGCAGCTGTAGCCAAAGACTGTTATTGCCACATCTGCTTCTTCGGGACCTACCTTTGAGACTAGCCCTAGATCCTGAACCTTGATCAGTTCCCTCTCAGTGTCTTGTCTTTGCCATAGCTGAAAGCAGGTGCGAAGGTTGGATTTCTGCCAAACCATTTCACCTAGGTCATCGACATAGTCAATGCTGAGGTCTTCATCATGAACTAGGTGGAAGTTTCTATTCAGCCTGTTTACTACGGACCATTTACGCCAACTTCTAGGAACTATGAAAGCGATGTAATCGCTGTGCTTAGCAGCCTTGTTAAAGAAGGGGATACTCAAAGAGTTGTTTCTCCCAAACGGGGGATTAGAGATGGTAATTGCTCCATTGATCCCAGCTAGATCTGCTTCTAGAAAGTTTCCTAGTTGGACCCCATCTGACTTGGGCTCGATATCGAAGCTCAGGACCTTGGTGGCACCTAGTTCTCTTGCTGCTTTAATGAAAGCACCTGTGCCACCTGCTGGCTCAATGACTAACTTGCCTTTTAGACCTCCAACAAGAGGTTCAATCTGCTTTGTGAGAGTTAGGGCTAGCGCTTGAGGGGTATAGAACTGCTCTTTCCCGGTCACCCTGCGATTGCCAGGACGAGCCTTGTCAGTCGGAGCAGGGGTCATAATCTCAAGGATATCACTGCCAATGAACAGATGCTAAAACTATTCAGCTGCTCCAACTAGAACTGCAAATATGATGTTTACAGTTGTTAGTAGGAAGATAACTGGCATAGCCCACTTAGGAGTGTTTTCCTTCTTGCGGTAAGTGTAGGCAATAAAGAAGATTGCAGTTAGTGCAATGCTCTTTAGTGAAATCACAACTGTGTTTAGCTCAGCTGGCTTAGTAACACCTGCCATAACTAGACCTGTGATCAACATTGTGTAAGCACCGTGTAGCACTCCAGCGTTGATTTTCATACCTGTCTTCATGTCCTTCATAGAAGTGAAGAAGCCAGCTAGCAAAGCTGCGATACCTAGGATATGTAGTACTAGAAATATGTGAACGATTAGTTCTCTTGTGGAGTCTTCCATTTGTTTCCTTTGGTAGAAGTTGTTTCCACTCTAGCGAAGGCGTGCCATCATCACTGCAGCTTCAACTGCTTCTGCACCTTTGTCTTCTTTACTGTTCGGTAAACCGGCTCTATCTAGGGCTTGCTGAGCGTTATCTACTGTTAGAAGGCCAAAACCAATTGGCACTCCATAATCCAGCTGAACTCTGGTTAGACCATCGGTAGCTGCATTACAGACGTATTCAAAGTGAGGAGTCTCACCTTGAATAACAACACCTAGGGCGATGATTACGTCAGCATCGTCCTCAGCTGCCCACTTGGCAGCAAGGGGTAATTCGAAAGCTCCTGGCACTCTAACGATGCTGTATACATCGTTACCTGCTGCCTTTAGAGATCGCTCTGCTCCTGCAAGCAGAGCATCGGTAATCTCTGTGTGCCAGCTAGTAACCAAGATGGTGACTGCTAGATCGCTTGCGTCTATTTCTAGTTTTGGTGCGTGGCCTGCCATTACATTTCCATTTCTGCGACGATTTCAGGAAGACGGTGACCCATCTTTGATCTCTTTGCTTCTAGATAGCCAAGATTCTGAATTGCTTCACCAACGATTACCGGAACGTATGAGTTCACAGGGATACCATCATCGGTTAGGAAGTTAGCTTTAGCTGGGTTGTTGGTCATTAGTCGAACGCTCTTCACACCTAGTTCCCTAAGGATTGAAGATGCTGCTCCATACTCTCTAGCTTCGCTAGGAAGACCTAGAGCTAGGTTTGCTTCTACTGTGTCTAGACCTTGCTCCTGGAGAGCATATGCCTTGAGTTTGTTTAGAAGACCGATACCACGACCTTCTTGACCTCTTAGGTAGATAACAATTCCACCCTTAGGGTCAGCTTCAATCATGTCGAGTGCATACTGCAACTGTGGTCCACACTCACACTTCAATGAACCAAATGCTTCACCGGTAATACATTCTGAGTGCATACGAACTAGAACATCTTCACCAGTTGGGTTTCCCTTAATGATTGCTACGTGATCAGCGCCAGTCTTAATGTCGTAGTAACCACGAACCTTGAAGTCACCGTGGATAGTAGGAATGTTAGCTTCTGCTTCAAATCTGATTCTGTTGTTATCACGGTGAATATGGTTGATGTTGTGAGCAGTTAGGTGCTCAACTAGTTGAGCGATGGTGACAACCGGAAGGTTCTCCTTCTCACCAACTTCCATCAGTTCAGGTAAACGCATCATCGAACCATCTTCGGTAACCATCTCACCGATGATTCCTACTGGAATCAATCCAGCAAGCTTTAGAAGATCAACAGCAGCTTCTGTGTGACCTGCTCTACCGTGCACACCATGCTGGTGAGCACGAAGAGGGATGATGTGTCCTGGTCTGATGAAAGATTCAGGACCAGAAGATTCACTAGCTAGTGTTCTAGCAGTAAGAGCTCTATCACTTGCTGAGACACCGGTTGACTCACGAGCAGCAGCATCAACGGTGATGGTGTAGCTAGTGCCATGAGGGTCTTGGTTATCCATTGTCATAAGTGGAAGTTCTAGCTCATTAGCTTTGCCATCTTCCATAGGTGCACATAGGAAACCTGTAGTGTTCTTGACTAGCCAAGCCATCCACTCAGTTGTTGCGAACTGAGCAGCAATGATTGCATCGCCTTCGTTCTCTCTATTTTCATCATCCGCTACTAGAACCGGCTTACCGTTTCGTAAAGCATCCAATGCTTGCTCGATTGTTGATAGTGCCATTAGTTGTTTCTCATCTCTAGTAATCGTTCTATGTGCTTTGCCATTACATCAACTTCAACGTTGATCTTGTCACCAGGCTTCTTATAGCCCAAGGTGGTAAGTTTTAGGGTTTCTGGAATAAGGCTCAGACCTACAAAGTCTTCACCTAGTTCATTGACTGTTAGTGAGATTCCATCAAGGGTGATTGACCCCTTTAGAACTACATACTTCATCAGTTCTTTCGGGACAGAGATACGTACCCAGTCCCAGTTCTCGCTTGGTTCTCTAGATAGGAACTCTCCAACACCATCAACATGTCCTTGAACATGGTGGCCACCGAAGCGGGTCTGCATAGTCATCGCTCGCTCTAGGTTGATTGGATCGCCAACCTTCACATCAGCCAAGCTGGTAAGCCTTAGAGTCTCATGCATCACATCAGCACTGAAGGTGCCATTCTCAATCTCAACAGCAGTAAGGCATGTGCCACTGCAGGCAATAGAGTCTCCACGCTTGATATCGCTTGTAACAAGAGGGCCTTTGACAGTCAGCCTGATTGCATCAGGCTGCTGCTCAATGGCTACTACTTCACCAAGTTCTTCAATGATTCCGGTAAACATTAGCTTCCTTCTTTCGGGATGGCTCTAATAAAGACATCAGGTCCAAGCTTCTTTATCTCAACAAACTCCAAAGCCAAAGCATCTTTCATGGTTGAGATACCAATCTCCGTTACAGCAACATTTGTTCCACCAATTAGTAGTGGTGCTTGATAAATCAAAATCTCATCGAATAGACCTAGCGAAATAAACTCACTGGCTAATTGAGCTCCACCTTCAACAAGAACATGACGCATGCCTCTATCCCATAGATGAGCAAGAACATCTTTTACATCATGAGTTTTTAGGTGAACTGTTGGAGCATCTTCGTTAAATACTCGAAGGTCTTGAGCTAGTTCAGTGTTACCAACAACAACACGAAGAGGCTGGTGCTCGTATCTTGTGCCATCAGGTTTTCTGGCGGTTAGATCAGGGTTGTCATACTTTACTGTTCCAGTGCCAACCAAGATTGCATCTAGTTGTGATCTTCTTAGATGAACATCTTCTCTAGATTCAGTTCCTGAAATCCACTTACTGGTTTTATCACTAGCTGCAGTTCTTCCATCAAGAGTTTGAGCCCACTTCAAGGTGATGTATGGACGCTGCTTCTTCATAGCTGTTAGCCAAACAACTGATTGCTTGTCTGCTTCTTCTTCAAGAACTCCTTGGATAACTTCTACTCCAGCATCGAGAAGTGTCTTGGAACCATTTGCAGATTCATTACCTGGATCTTTAGATGCATAAACAACTCTTGAAATACCAGATTCAATTAGAGCCACTGCACAAGGACCAGTTCTACCGGTGTGATTGCATGGCTCTAGTGTGACTACAGCTGTTGCTCCTTCTGGAACTCCATTAGGTAACTTACTCAGAGCATCTACTTCAGCGTGGGCAGTACCGGCACCTTTGTGCCAGCCTTCTGCAATGATGTTCAAATCTTTATCAAGGATGATTGCCCCTACTTGAGGGTTAGCACCATAGGCAGGTCCGAGTAGGGCAAGTTCAAGTGCCCGATGCATCATCGGTTCAAACTGCCTAGTGTCGGTCATCCCGAGCCTTTCTTAAAGGTCCTCGGGGTAGGGTCGGTAGACGACCAAAGGTCAGGCCAAGATAGGCCAAACCTTCTGTTCTTCTACCATCCGGACTTTAACCGTCGGTTCTGGAGTTTCACCAGATCAACCGCCAAACCATTTACCTAAGTATTTGTCGCCATCTAAGGCAGCTTGTCGGGTCGCGGACTATAACCGCCGGTTCAGATTTACACTGACCCCGAAGAACTGTTATTACCTGTAAATCATGGCAGATTAGGGCAACAAATGCGACCTAATACGCCTTGGGCTAAATAGAGCTAATTAGCCCTTTACAGAGCCTGCTAGCAAGCCTCTAACGAAGTAACGCTGGAGGGCAAAGAAGACGATTAGAGGCACAATCATGGACACAAAGGCACCTGCAGTCAGAAGTTCCCAACCGCTACCTCTAGAACCGACCATCTCAGCAATACGCACTGTTAGCGGGGCTACCTGCTTCACACCACCACCGAAGGTTAGACCTACTAGGAGGTCATTCCAGACCCAGAGGAATTGGAAGATGGAGAAGGAAGCGATAGCTGGAACTGATAGCGGAAGAATGATCTTGCTAAACAGAGTGAACCAGTTTGCTCCATCAACACGAGCTGCTTCAATTAGCTCTCTAGGAATCTGGCTCAGGAAGTTGTGGAGCAAGAAGATAGCCAATGGCAGACCAAAGATTGTGTGAGCGATCCAGATAGGAATGAAGGTTCCCGTAATTCCAAGATCAGGAATGATTACGGTATCTCCGACTACTAGACCCTTTGAAAAAAGCTGCAGCAAAGGAATCAGAGTTAGCTGGAGGGGGACAACCTGGAGCCCAAAGATGATGAAGAAAATAGTGTCTTTACCCTTGAAGTTGAACCAAGCAAGAGCATAGGCGGCAAACAAAGCCAGAGTGATAGGGAATACCACCGCTGGAATAGTTAGAGCGAAGCTATTGAAGAAGAACTGAGCAAGAGGTGGGTTGGTAGTTGAACCCTGGAAAAGAACTTGTGCATAGTTTTCCAAAGTGAAACTTGGGTTAGTAAAGAATGTCCACCAACCACTGTTGTTAATGTCCTTCTCAGGTCTAATGGATGAAACCAAAAGACCGAAGGTAGGGATAGTCCAAAGGATTGCGATGATGATCGCAACTGCAGACGCTATTGGGGATGCGAATATGTCTTTAGCTTTTTTCCGAGTGCTCATTATCTCTCAGCCCTCTCACGTCTTAGTTGTCTAATGTTGTAGGCGATGATTGGCAAGACACACACTAGAAGGATTACTGCCAAGGCACTTCCCTGACCGTAGTTCATTTGTCTAAAGCTCTGTGAATACATTTCGTTAGCAATAACGTTGGTCTCGAAGTTACCACCGGTCATTGTTCTTACGATGTCGAATACCTTCAGAGTTCCAATAGCTGTTGTGGTTAGAACAACAATGATGGTTGATCTAATCATTGGAACTGTGACTCTAACGAATCTCTGCCAGTTTCCAGCACCATCAAGCATCGCTGCTTCAACCACTTCATCAGGAACGTTCTTCATGGCTGCTGAAAGCACGACCATGGCGAAACCAGTCTGAATCCAAATCATTACCAAGATAAGTAGAAGGGTGTTGCCTGGAGCTTCAAGTAACCAGTTAGGTGGGTTGACCCCAAAAGCTTTTGAAATAGCACTGAATAAACCGATGTCTGGCTTATCTAGGTTTGGTTGGAAGTTGTAAACAAACTTCCAAATAACACCAGCACCAACAAACGAGATTGCCATCGGTAAGAAGATTAGAGACTTGACGACCCCTGGTCGCTTCATGCGATCGGTTAGGTAAGCAATTGCAAGACCAAGCATGGTCGAGAGAGTTGGCACGAACAGAACCCACACGAAAGTGTTTCTAAGTACAACTAAGATTTCTGGAATTGTGAAAGACCAGACGTAATTGTCTAAGCCAACAAACTCTGTGCTGTCGGCATTCATGAAAGACATAACAAGTGTTCTAAGAGTTGGATAGACCAAACCAATTAGAAGGAAGAGAACAGCTGGAGCTAGGAATACCGCGTACTTGAGCCATTCCTGAACTCTGACATTTACTCGAGATGCGAGTAAGAAGACTAGATAGATGACAGCAGCGAAAGCTGCTAGAGACACAATCAGAAGAATGAGGTTAGGGAAAATCACTTCCCAAGGTGTCTTGCGTGCTAAGGAGAACGCGGTGTTGATCATTTATTTCCTGACTTTGTTGAAATGGGGTGTGGTTTTCACTTTCGTGTCCACCACACCCCACTACAAGGGTAGTTCTAGCCTAATTTAGTTCTTAGGCCATGATGCTTCAATTGCGTCAAGAACGTCCGCATCGGACTTGTCTTCTGCAACCCAAGCGGTCATTTCTTTCCAGAATGTTCCGGCACCAACAGCAGCTGGCATAACGTCAGAACCATCGAAACGGAAGGTTGTAGCGTTCTTTAGGATCTGAACTGCAACCTTGTTTACTGGGTCAGCAACGTTTGCTTCGTCTAGGCCCTTGTTAGCTGAGAACCAGCCACCAAGCTTTGCCTTCGCGTTGTTCCATAGTGGAGTTGTTAGGTAGTGCTGAAGAGCCTGAACTTCGCCACGGTCTGAGAAAGCTGCTACGAACTCTCCACCACCAAGAGCTGGCTTGTTGTCTGCAGATGTACCAGGGAAGTAGAACACTGAGATTCCGTTATCCATTGATGTGTCTGTTGGCTCTACGATTGTTGCTCCGTGGTCAGCGGCTAGGATTCCACCGATGAATGAAGCCTGACGGTGCATTGCACATGTACCATCAACGATTCCTGCTCCACCATCCTGGAATGTGGTTGTCGCGATTGACGCTACGTCACCAACATAGTCAGGGTTCTTTAGAATCTTTCCTGCTTCACCGATAGCTGTAGCTACAGCTGGGTCGTTGAAAGGAATACCGTGAGTAACCCACTTGTCGTAGGTTTCTGCTGACGCGGTACGAAGCATGATGTCTTCCATCCAGTCAGTTCCAACCCAACCAGTTGCTTCACCAGAACCGAAACCAGCACACCATGGCTGGATCTTTCCTTCAGCAGCAATCTTGTCAGATAGGTCTAGCAGTTCCTGCCAAGTTGTTGGGATTGTGTAGCTGTTGTCTGCGAATACCTTCGGGTTGTACCAAACGAAAGACTTCACGTTTGCACCTAGTGGCGCAGCGAAGAATGTTCCGTCTACAGTTCCGTAGTTCTTCCAGTCAGGTGAGTAGTTAGCGTCAACTGACTCAGTTACCTTTGCAGGTGCTGCAACAAGGCTGTCCTTGAAACGTGCAAGTAGACCTGGCTGTGGGAAGATCGCTAGATCAGGTGCAGTTCCACCTTCAACGCGAACAGCAATCTGAGCTTCGAACTCCTGAGTACCGTTCCAGTTAACTGTGATGCCTGTACATTCTTCGAATTCAGCGAATGACTCGACGAATAGATCAGCTTCTGGAGCGATGATGGTTGTGTATACCTCAACCTCAGTGCCCTCGAAGCCCTGGTAATCTGCGTACGCTTCACAACCGGCAGCAGTGCCGCTATCTGCTGGCGCACAACCTGCTAGAAAAAGCGTTGCAACTGCTGCAGATGCAGTAGCGGCTAGAACGCGCTTTGTTTTAAAGCTCATTAATTTCTCCTTGATAGTAATGGGCGGGGCGTAGATAACGCCTCAACAGAAATATAGTGGACAAAAATACGAAATTTAGGCTGGATGCTCACGCCTAGATAACGATTTAGATGAGGCTACATACCGCTTGTTTACTGGGAACTTTCGTTCCCAAGGAGCGACTATTTGGCCTTAATGAACCCTACTCGGTCATAAACGAGGGCCAAAGTGGTCTCGGCCACTTCACGAGCCTTTTCGGCACCTGAGGCTAGAAGGCGATCCAGTTCTGCAGGGTCACTCATGAGATCGTTTGCTCTATCTCTGATTGGGCCTAGAGCACTGATAACAACATCTGCTACTTCACCTTTTAGTACGCCGTAGCCAGCACCTTGGAATCTATCTTCTAGTGAAGCTAGAGATTCACCGCTAATAGAGGAGTGAATAGAAAGAAGGTTTGTTACTCCTGGTTTGTTTTCCCAGTCAACTCTGATTGATGAGTCTGTGTCGGTAACAGCACTCTTAATCTTTTTCATGATAGTTGAATCGTCGTCCATCAGATTCACAAGGCCCTTAGGGTCACCAGCTGATTTAGACATCTTCGCTGTTGGGTTCTGCAGGTCATAAATCTTTGCAGTTTCTTTCAAGATGTGTGCTTCAGGAATAGTGAAGGTTTGACCATATCTTGTGTTGAAACGTTCAGCTAGATCGCGAGTTAGTTCAAGATGCTGTCTCTGGTCTTCACCAACTGGAACTGCTTTTGGTTGGTATAGCAAGATGTCCGCAGCTTGAAGAATTGGGTAAGTAAACAATCCAACAGATGCGGAATCGCTTCCAGCTTTTTGTGATTTGTCTTTGAACTGAGTCATGCGACTTGCTTCACCGAAACCAGTGATGCAGTTTAGAACCCAAGCTAGTTCAGCATGAGCTGGAACATGGCTTTGAACAAATAGCGCAGAGTCCTGCGGGTTAATACCTGCTGCGATGTATTGAGCAGCAGTTCTTCTGGTGTTGGTTCTAAGTTCGTTTGGATCTTGAGGGACTGTGATGGCATGTAGGTCAACGATTACATAAAATGCGTTGAAGTCTCTCTGCATGTTGACCCAGTTAACTAGTGCACCAAGGTAGTTACCCAGATGCAGGGAAGATGCACTCGGCTGCATGCCGCTTAGAAGATTTGCTTTGCCACTCATGTTAGATAGCGTACTCAACAACGACGGGGGAATGGTCTGTGAAACGGGTATCGTAATTAGCTGCTCTATGAACTTTGTAGCCAGATGCAACCTTGGCTAGCTTGGGCGTTGCTAGTTGGTAGTCAATTCTCCAGCCGGTATCGGTATCAAAAGCCTGACCTCTATAGCTCCACCAGGTGTATGGACCTGGTTGTTCTGGGTGAGCAGCTCTACCTAGATCTATCCAGCCCTGCTTATGCATCCAGGTATCAAAGTAGGCACGTTCTTCAGGAAGGAACCCAGCGTTCTTGAGGTTGCCTTTCCAGTTCTTGATATCTAGCTCAGTATGTCCAACGTTTAGATCTCCAACAACGACCACAAGGCCATCTTCTTTTCTTAGTTCTGCCATGCGCTTGGTCATGGCATCTAGGAACTTGTATTTCTCAACCTGCTTAGGGGTATCCACTTCACCTGAGTGAACATATGTGCTGATAACAGTTACTGTCTTGCTCTTGATCTTGAAATCTACTTCTAGCCATCTACCAGCACTGTCAAAGCTCTTAGGCCCAAGGGTGGTTCTTGAAGCTACTGGAGCAACTTTAGAAATAACAGCTACTCCAGCTCTACCTTTAGCAGATGCTGAGTCATGAAGGATATGCCACTTAGTGCCATCATTCTGTAGTGCTTCGATAGCACTGAAAATCTCGATTAGATCTGTAGTTTCAGCTCTAACCTCCTGCAGGGCAATCACATCAGGGGAGTTCTCGACGACCCATTCGGCGAAGCCCTTCTTGAAGGCGGCTCTAACGCCGTTGACGTTGATGGTTACTACGGAGAGATTAGTTGGCATGGGACAAGTTTAAGGTCATCTTAGACTTGTTAGGTGAGTGAACGCGTATTAGTTGGTGCCGGTGTTGGCACAGGTGTGTCCATAGCTCCAGCGTTCATCTATAGATCAGAACGATATGTCCCATGGGACAGTGAAGCCAAAGGCTCAACTAGAGGGTTATTGGCAATTAGAGCAGCACTAGCTGATGTTGCTAAAGAAATTGAAGAGGCTAGAGCAGAAACCGACGATGAGTCAGCGGACATTCTTGATGCTTTGAAACTAGTACTAGAAGATCAGTCTTTGATGGAGAGCATCAAGGTTCGATTAGCTGATGGTGCCAATTCACAAAGAGCCGTCATGGGTGCATTTAAATTAGCCGCCGAAGCTCTGGCTCAGCTTGGGGAATACTTCGCTGAGCGATCAAATGACATTACTGAATTAGGTGAGCGAGTTATAGACAAGCTCACTGGTAAAGAAGATTTGATCTGGCCAACAGATCCTTTCGTTCTAGTTACAGACAATCTTGGTCCGCTAGAAATGGTGAAACTTCATAAGAGTTCAATAGTCGGACTTGTTTCAAGTTTGGGTAGTCCAACCTCACACACTTCTATCTTGGCTAGAGGTATGAATCTGCCAACGGTTGTGTCTGTGAGTGGTACTGAGTTCATCCAATCTGGAGAGCAACTAATCGTTGACTCTTCAAGTGGGCAGGTACTGGTCAGACCAGATCAACTGGAATTAGACCAATACTCAAAAGCTGCGCAAGACAGCAAGCCTGAGCTTGGTTTGTCCATAGAAGAACTGAATTTGCCAGTGAAGTTGTATGCAAACTTAGGCTCTAGTTCTGAAGTAGATGCTGCTCTAGCTTTTGGTGCTCAAGGGGTAGGCCTATTTAGAACAGAACTACTTTTCCTTGGAGAAAAAACTGCACCATCTCTGGATACCCAAGTATTGGAATACTCAAGGCTCCTTGAGCAGTTCCCTGATCAGGTAGTTATTGTTCGAGTTCTAGATTTGGACACAGATAAGCCACTACCTTTCCTAAAGCTCACTGAGAAGGGTAAGTATGCCAACCGAGGATTCCAAGCACTTCTTTCAAACCCGGAAGCTCTGATCACTCAACTAACAGCACTTAGCCTTGCTTCAAAAAAGTATCCAAGTGCAAAGCTCTGGGTAATGGCTCCTATGGTTTCAACAGCAGAGCAAGCAGTTGAGTTTGTGAGCATGGCCAATCAATTAGGTCTTGAAACTGTTGGCGTGATGATCGAGGTTCCTGAAGTTTGTGAACCAGATGTACTTGAGCGAATAGTAGAAGCTGTTGATTTTCTAAGTATCGGAACAAATGATCTAACTCAATACACCTTGAATCATGATCGAATGGATTCACCTCTGCCTGTCTCAGAGGTACGTTCACCGGAAGTTTTGAAACTGATTGAAAGAGTTTCTAGAGCTTGTGTCAAAGCTGGAAAGCCAATTGGAATTTGTGGTGAGGCTGCCAGTGATCTGGTTTCAGCAAAACTGTTTATCGAATATGGAGTGACATCTTTATCTGCATCTCCAGCTCTTCTTCCAAGCTTGGCTAGAGCACTCAGGCTTTAAGAGTTATGAAGATAAAGTTCTTCTCAACGGAAACCTCATAACGTTGAAGTGACTTTCTCGCAGGACCAGTTCTAGGTGAACCAGATTCCATATCAAATTGCGATCCATGTCCTTTGCTCTGAGCTTGGCAAGCTAGGTTCTTGCCCTTAATTGAATTGATAGCGAGACCGTTGTGGGTGCAGCGTTGATCAAAAGCTCTGAAGACACCTGGCTTTGGTTGAGTGATTAGAACCATCAGGTTCTTAGCTCCTGGCACTCTAAATGAACTAGCACCGCCAACCTTTATATCTTTGGTTGAGCAAATCTTGTATTTCTTTTGACTAGCTAGTGCTGAAGAGGCAATAGAGCTTAGACCGATTGTTCCTGCTGCAATAGCTATCTTGGTTAGGAAAGACCTGCGACTAACTCCAGAAATAGAATCATTCACCTCTTTATGTGCCCCGTCGGCAGGGCAAGAGTTGAATTCGGTCATAACTCAAGGATAAGCAAGAGGTATTAGCTAACCCAGTAAATGCGGGTATCTCTTAGATAACTTTCAGGTGGGACTAGCGGCGACCGCGAAGAACAGCCTGCTTTACCTCAGCGATAGCCTTGGTAACTTCAATTCCTCTAGGGCAAGCCTCGGTGCAGTTGAAGGTAGTGCGGCAACGCCAGACACCTTCTTTATCGTTCAAGATGTCTAGTCTTACCTCAGCTGCTTCATCTCTTGAGTCAAAGATAAAGCGGTGAGCGTTCACAATAGCTGCAGGACCGAAGTACTGGTTGTCTGTCCAGAACACAGGGCAAGAGGTTGTGCAGGCAGCACAAAGAATGCACTTAGTGGTGTCATCAAAACGAGCACGATCTTCTGGAGACTGAAGACGCTCAGCTGCTGGAGTATCTGAAGCAATTAGGAATGGCTTTACATCTCTATAGGCCTGGTAGAAAGGCTCCATGTCTACAACAAGGTCCTTCTCAACTTTTAGGCCCTTGATTGGTTCAACATAGATCGGCTGAGTAATGTCTAAATCTTTGATCAGAGTCTTACAAGCTAAACGGTTTCTTCCGTTAATACGCATTGCATCTGAACCACAAACACCGTGAGCACATGATCTTCTGAAAGTAAGACTTCCGTCTAACTCCCACTTGATTTTGTGAAGAGCATCTAGAACACGATCGGTTCCAAACATAGTCACATCAAAGTCTTGCCACTTAGGCTCGGAATCTGTTTCAGGATCGAAACGACGAACCATTAAAGTGACGGTGAAGGATGGGATTACACCGATTTCTTTAGTTTCCATAGTTGAGCTCATTAGTACTTACGCTCCATTGGTGGGTAGTTGGTAATAACAACAGGTTTCCAACCGATGTCGATCTGGTCTCCATTTTTGTAAGCCATTGAGTGAACCATGAACTTATCGTCATCTCTAGTTTCGAAGTCTTCACGGTAGTGACCACCGCGGCTTTCACGTCTCTCACGAGCAGTGAAGGCTAGAACTTCTGCAAGGTCTAGAAGGAATCCAAGTTCAATAGCTTCTAGAAGATCAGTGTTGAAACGAAGACCACGGTCTTGAACCTGAATGTTTTCATATCTCTTGCGAAGTTCTTTGATCTTCTCTAGTGCTTCGTTCAATGAATCTTCAGTTCTATAAACTTGAGCGTTCTTGTCCATGGTGTCCTGAAGTTCTTTACGGATGACCGCAATCTTTTCAGTTCCACGAGCATTACGCATGTGTTCAATTAGCTTCACAGTTTCAGCAACAGCGTCAGCTGGAACATCAACAAAGCTTGCATCCTTCGCATACTCAACTGCATAGATACCTGCACGCTTACCGAATACGTTAATGTCTAGTAGTGAGTTAGTTCCAAGACGGTTAGCTCCGTGCACAGATACACAAGCGCATTCACCAGCAGCATATAGACCTGGCACAACAGTGTCATTGTCTCTAAGCACTTCAGTCTTGATGTTGGTTGGAATTCCACCCATCGCATAGTGAGCAGTTGGGAAAACAGGAACTGGCTCGGTATAAGGCTCAACACCTAGGTAGGTTCTAGCAAACTCAGTAATGTCTGGAAGCTTGGCATCAATAACAGCAGGCTCTAGGTGAGTAAGGTCCAGCAGAACGTAGTCCTTGTGTGGACCTGCTCCTCTTCCTTCACGAACTTCATTAGCCATTGCACGAGCAACCATGTCTCTAGGGGCTAGGTCCTTGATGGTTGGGGCATAGCGCTCCATGAAGCGCTCACCTGAAGCATTACGAAGGATTGCTCCTTCACCACGAGCTGCTTCACTCAAAAGAATTCCTAGCCCAGCCAGACCAGTTGGGTGGAATTGGTAGAACTCCATGTCTTCTAGAGGAAGACCCTTGCGGTAGATGATGCCAACACCATCTCCAGTAAGAGTGTGTGCGTTAGAAGTTGTCTTGAAGATCTTTCCGAAACCACCGGTTGCAAACACAATTGACTTACCTTGGAAGACGTGTAGGTCTCCGGTAGCTAATTCATATGCAACAACAGCAGCTGGTCTTTCAACCCCATCAACTGTGTTCATTACTAGGTCTAGAACATAGAACTCGTTATAGAACTCAATGCCTAACTTCACACAGTTTTGGTACAAGGTCTGCAGAATCATGTGACCGGTGCGGTCAGCTGCATAACAACTTCTTCGCACTGGAGCTTTACCGTGATCGCGAGTGTGACCACCGAAACGTCTCTGGTCGATCTTGCCATCTGGAGTTCTGTTGAATGGAAGACCCATGTTCTCTAGATCAATAACTGCCTGAACAGATTCTTTAGCAAGAATTTCTGCAGCATCCTGGTCAACTAGGTAGTCTCCACCTTTAACTGTGTCAAAGGTGTGCCATTCCCATGAGTCTTCTTCAACGTTGGCAAGCGCTGCTGCCATACCACCTTGAGCAGCACCGGTGTGTGAACGAGTAGGGAAGAGCTTAGAGATAACAGCAGTCTTGGCATGAGGTCCAGCTTCAATAGCTGCACGCATACCTGCACCTCCGGCACCAACGATTACAACGTCGTACTGGTAGTGGTGGACTTTAACTTCGGACAATTTTTTCCTTACGGCTTACAAACGCCAGGTAGATAGTTCTCAACATCTGGGTCGATGCAAGGATCAAATGTTGTGATTACTAGAGTTCCAAGAATCAACAAGATTGCAGCTACAGACCACAGAGCAATGTTTAGAGTCTTTCTAACCCATTCACGTTCTGCATAGTCATTAACTAGAGTTCTCATTCCGTTGGTTCCATGAATGAGAGCTAGCCACAGCATGATGCCGTCGTATACCTGCCAGAACGGGTCAGCCCACTTTCCAGCTACGAATGCGAAGTCAATGGATTTAACTCCACGCTCAGGAAGAACAAGGTTGACCATTAGGTGACCCAAGATCATTACAAGTAGAACTGCACCTGAGATACGCATGAAGATCCAGGCACGTTTTTCCCATTGAGCGTTCTTACGGCTTCTTGGCTGGTTTGGTTGTTCAATAACGACGCTCAATTTACGCTCCAAATGTGTGCATTAGCTGGCGTGGAACCCAAGCAGCCATCAAGACTACGAAGATGCCTAGGACAATCCAGAACATAAGGTTCTGGTATTTAGAGCCCTTGCTCCAGAAATCAATAAGAATGACGCGGATACCGTTGAAACCGTGGAAAAGAATGGCTGCGACTAGGCCAATTTCAGCTACACCTACGATTGGGGTCTTATAGACGGCCATTACTGAGTTGTAAGCCTCTGGGCTTACTCGGACCAGGGCTGTGTCCATGATGTGAACCAAGAGGAAGAAGTAGATTCCAACTCCGGTAATACGGTGCAAAACCCAAGACCACATGCCTATTTTGCCTCGATACAAAGTACCTGCAGGTCTTCTAGCCACGAAACTCCTCCTTGATTGGCAGCAAATCGCTTGCCTGATTTCCTTAATGATAACTGAAGAACCTAAACAAAAATCGGTAAACCAGCCATCTGGGTTAGGCTTTTGAGAGTATGAGTGACTCTAAAGAGCCAATGGCTCGTTTCTATTCTGTGATTCCAGCTGGTGGGATTGGTAGCAGGCTGTGGCCCCTATCTCGAGCATCCGCACCTAAGTTTCTTCATGACCTGACCGGATCTGGTCAGACCCTTTTGCAAGACACCTGGGAGAGACTAGCTCCACTTTCTGGAGCAGATCGAATCGTGGTTGTAACAGGTGTTGCTCACCGCAGTGCTGTTTCCGAACAGTGTTCAGAATTAGTTGAAAACAACCTTTTTCTAGAGCCAAGCCCCAAAGATTCAACTGCAGCGATTGCTTTAGCTGCTGCAATTCTTGTAAAAAGAGAACCAGATGTAATCATCGGTTCATTCGCAGCAGATCACGTAATCACAGACAATAAAGAATTCAGCGATTGCGTAAGAGAAGCTGTTGCAGTTGCTGCAACAGGCAAGATTGTCACCATTGGCATCCAACCAACTGAACCTTCAGTTGGCTTTGGCTACATCAAAGCTGGCGAGAAGATGGATCTTCCTTTTGCTAAGCAGGCTAGAGAAGTAGCAAAGTTTGTTGAAAAGCCAGATATCGAGCGTGCGCGTAAGTATGTTGCCTCAGGTAAGTACCTCTGGAACGCAGGTATGTTCATTGCTCCTGCTTCATTGATTCTTTCTGTTCTTCAGGAGACAGAGCCAGAACTACACACCAAGATCATGGCCTTGGCTGATGCTTGGGGAACCCCAAGCCAGGAAAAGACCTTTGAGGATGTCTGGCCAACTCTAAAGAAGATTGCCGTTGACTACTCTGTTGCAGAACCTGCTGCTGCCAAGGGTCTAGTTGCCGTTGTTCCAGCCAAGTTTGGTTGGCACGATGTTGGAGACTTTGCAGCTATTGCTGAACTGCAATCAGGTGGCAAGCGTAATCACCTGGCTGTATTGGGTGAAGTCACAGTGCTATCCGACAAGTCCAGCGGAATACTAGTTTCAGAGACAGGTCGTTTGGTTGCCCTAATTGGTCTAGACGATGTAATCGTTGTTGATACCCCTGATGCTCTATTGGTTACCACCAAGGAACATGCTCAAAGAGTGAAAAACCTAGTGGATTCACTTAAGGTCACTGGCCATAGCGAAGTTCTATAGCAATTACTCATGAAGAAGTTTAGAAACCTAGTTGCTGGAGCAATCCTTCTTGGCTTAACCGTTGGGGTGAGTGCATGTGCACCAGCAGAGGTAGTCAAGCCTGATGTCAAAGCAAAGACTTCTGCTTGTTTGATCCGCTCAGCAACTATCGTTCCTGGTACTCCAGAAAAGCAGCTGGCTGCAGATTTGGTCGAAGCAAGAATTGTTTATGGGCTTGGTGTTCGTGAAGTAAAGATAGATGAGAGCACGGAGCAGGTTCCGGCTAGATTGCTTGAAGCTCTGCAGAACGGTTGCGTTCTTATGGTTTCAGCTAACCCAAGCTATCTCAATGATCTTGCCCAGTTCGCTTCTGAACACTCGAAGATGATGGTGCTGTTTGTTGGCAGCACTATTTCAGCAAGTGTTCAACCAGCCAACTTTAGATGGGTTGCCGATGACTCATTGAGCGGTGCTCGCCTAGCAGGCTTCTTTGCAGCTGGTAAGTCAAAGACTGAAAGAGTTCACCTCTTTATACAGCCGGTTTACTCTCAATCAACGAAGCTTCAAAGCTCATTTATAAGTGGGGTAAAAGACTTTGATGAGATCTCTGGAACTAGAACAGAGACCATCTTTATTAGAACTGCATCTTCGAGTACCCTCGCAACCAAGCTGGCAACCCTAGATGCCACAGATGTAGCAGCCATATTTGGAGGCAAGAGTATCTGGCAGAGCGTTGAAGCAGAGCCTACGGATGGGCCTTATCTAATGGGAGCAGATCTGCAGCTAGGGGATACCGACCTACCGTTTGGCTCAAGAGTTCAAGTTTCAGTTGAGAGAAATACCAGTAAATACGTCCTGAATGCCGTGGCATCTCTAATGGATCGTGAGTTTGCAGCTGACCCTCTATATAGAAAGCCTGGGGCACTGAAGTTCAACACCGTAGAACTTAGGATCAGCCAGCCAGATTCCCTTGACGGCTCCCTTTTGGGGTCTTTGGAAACCTATAGGCAGTCACTGATTTCCCCATCCAATTAAGGAATTGTAACGCCTAGATAAATACCTTGTGTTAGAGGCTAAATGTGTCCTTGGGTGCTAGTAGTGTCTAGATGTGTGTGGTTGGTGATTGGCACCGACTCAAAAAATCAGGAGGACACAAGTGAACAAAGTTTCACGTAAGGCAATAGCAGGAGTAGCAATGGCAGCAGCCAGCTTGCTAGTTCTATCAGGCTGTGCTGCAAAGCCAGGCGCAGGATTCATCGAATGTGGTGTTTCTGACGAAGGTTCATGGGCTGACAAGTCATTCAACGAATCTGTAATGGATGGTATGGAGAAGGCTGCAGAAGAGTTCGGTGTAACACTTAACTCAGCTGAGTCAACCTCTTCAGAAGACTTCGCTCCAAACCTAGATGCAATGGTTGCAGCTAAGTGTGACGTTATCTTCGCAGTAGGTTTCAACCTAGTTGACGCAGTTAACGCAGCAGCTGAAGCAAACCCAGAAGTTAACTTCGTAACAATCGATGGTTGGTCAAACGGAGCAACAAACCTAAAGCCAGTTGGTTACAACATGGCTGAGTCATCATACCTAGCTGGTTATGCAGCTGCGTACTACTCAACATCAAAGGTTGTTAGCGTTTACGGTGGTGTACAGATTTCTGCAGTTACCGCATTCATGGATGGTTTCTACTACGGTGCAAAGGCATACGAAGCTGAGACAGGCACACCAGTGACTGTTCTTGGTTGGGATGCAACTACACAGCAGGGTGACTTCATTGGTGGATTCGCTCCTAACGCTCCAGAAGGCAAGACAATTGCTGCTGGACACCTAGCTGCTGGTGCAGACGTACTAGTTCCAGTTGGTGGAGACCAGTTCGGTGCTCTTTCAGAAGCGATTGCTGAGTCAGGTGTTGACGCAAAGATGATCGGTGTTGACAAGAACATCAGCGTTACAAGCCCAGAATATGCACCTCTAACTCTTACCTCAATTGAGAAGAGAATGGGTTCAGCAGTTTACGACATCGTGAAGGCACTTGCAGTTGACAAGAAAGCTTTCGCTGGTGGAATGGACAACGCTTACACCGGTACATTGGCTAACGCGGGAACTGACATCTCGGACACTGAGTTCCTAGATGAAGCACTAAAGACAAAGCTTGCTGAACTAAAGGCTGGCATTATCGATGGTTCAATCAACCCACTTGGCTAATTTAGACAAGTAATTTAGGAACTGCCGGGGCTTAGGCCTCGGCAGTTCTTGCTTTAAGCCCTCCTCTAACTTGGGGTAGATTAGTAAAACGGAATAGCAAAGGAGCCAGACCCTCAAATGAAGCTTGAACTGAGAAACATCACCAAACGCTTCGGTACCCTTGTCGCTAACGACAAAATCAGCCTCACCTTAGCTCCTGGGGAAATCCTTAGCCTGCTAGGAGAAAACGGTGCAGGTAAGTCAACCCTTATGAACGTCCTTTATGGACTGTTGCAACCTGACGAGGGTCAGATCCTGCTTGATGACAAGGCAGTTAAGTTCTCAGGTCCTGGCGAAGCAATGGCTTCTGGTATCGGAATGGTTCACCAGCACTTCATGCTTATTCCTGTTTTCACTGTTGCAGAAAACGTTGTTCTTGGAAATGAACCAACTGGAAAAGTTGGAAACCTAGATCTTGAAGCTGCCCGCAAACTTGTCAAGGAAATCTCAGATCGTTTTGGATTTGATATTGATCCTGATGCAAGGGTTCAGGACCTTCCTGTTGGAGCTCAGCAGAGAGTTGAAATCATTAAGTCTCTAGCTAGAGATGCAAAGATTCTTGTTCTTGATGAACCAACAGCTGTTCTTACTCCTCAGGAAACTGATGAGCTCATGGACATCATGCGAGGCTTGAGTAAAAACGGAACTTCAATTATTTTCATTACACACAAACTCCGTGAGGTTCAGAAAGTTGCTGACCGAATCATTGTTATTCGTCAAGGCAAGGTTGTTTCAGAAGCTAGCCCTAAGGCAACTGCAGGAGAACTTGCTTCTCTCATGGTTGGTCGTGAAGTTGATCTAGACACCAAGAAGAAAGCAGCAAAACTTGGTGCTGAAACTTTGGTTGTGAAGAATCTAACTGTTCTGGATGACCGTAACCAACAGATGGTTGATGGAATTAGCTTCTCCGTTAATGACGGAGAAATTCTTGCTATCGCTGGAGTTCAAGGAAATGGGCAGACCGAATTAGCCGAGGCTATTTTAGGTTTGCGAAAAATCCACAGCGGCAGCATCACAGTTGCGGGTAAAGATTTGACCAAGAGCAACGTGAGACAAGTTCTTGAAGCTGGCGTTGGTTATATTCCTGAAGACCGAAAGAAAGACGGTCTTGTAGGGGAGTTCACAATTGCTGAGAACCTAATGCTTGACGGCTCTTTCGGAAAGCCTTTTGCTAAAGGTGTCCAGATCGACTTTGCTAAGCGTGATGAGATTGCCTCTAAGTTGATTCAAGAATTCGACATCAGAACCCCTTCAGCTGGAACTTTTGCCAAGCAACTATCAGGTGGAAACCAGCAGAAGGTTGTTGTTGCTAGAGAGATGAGCAGAGACCTCAGAGTGCTGATTGCTTCTCAACCAACACGTGGTGTTGACGTTGGATCAATTGAGTTCATCCATGAGCAAATTGTTGCTGCTCGTGATGCGGGCAAGACAGTTGTGATTATCTCAACCGAGCTAGATGAAGTTCTTGCTCTAGCTGACCGCATTGCAGTTATGTATAGAGGTCGAATAGTTGGAATTGTTGATGCTAAGACCACAAGAGAAAAACTTGGAAAGATGATGGCAGGTATTGCAGCATGAGTAAGAAAAAAGAAGTAGCAGCAAAACCTGCTCAAGATAAAGCCACCAGTGTTCTTCACGAGATCATGGCTGGAGATCCAGTAAGAATTGCTCTGTCCGTTCTTCTTGGATTCATCATCGGAGCAATCTTCATGGTGGTCTTCGATAAGAGCGTTGTGAAGGCCTGGGCTAACTTTGGTTCAGATCCAAGCATGGCTCTATCAACTGTTTGGTGGACTATCCAGGATGGTTATGGTGCTTTATTCACGGGTTCCATCATCAACTTCGGTGCAGATAGTTTTGTAACAGCTATTCGCCCATTCACTGAAACACTTCGCTTTGCAGCTCCTCTAATCATGGCTGGTTTGGGTGTTGCTCTAACTTTCAGAGTTGGGCTATTCAACATTGGTGCAACAGGACAGATTCTTGTTGGTCTTGCTGGTTCAACATTTGTTGCTACTCGCCTAGAAATGCCAATCATCATCCACATGCTTGTTGCTGTATTTGCAGCTGTAGTTTGTGCAATGGTTTGGGGAATGATTGTTGGTGTTCTAAAAGCTAGAACAGGTGCCCACGAAGTTATCGTGACCATCATGTTGAACTACGTAGCTTTGTCTCTGTTCACCTATCTCCTCAGAGAGCCGAACCTTCTTCTAGAAGAAGGTGGCGGTGGAACACCTAAGTCAGATAACCCTGACGACACCGCTCGCCTTGGTTTACTCTTCGGCCCTGACTTCCAGTTGCACTATGGATTGATCTTTGCTGTCCTATCAGTGATCTTCTACTGGTGGCTAATGGAGAAGTCGACATTCGGATTTAGATTCAGAATGGTTGGTCACAACCCTTCAGCTGCTAAAGCTGCTGGTATCAAGGTAGAGAACACCTTCGTTTGGGCACTAGCAATTTCAGCTGGCTTCTCTGGTTTAGCAGCTGCTAACCAAGGCCTAAGCGTTGATGGTGGTCTAACCACAAGCATTGAAGCGGGTATTGGTTTTGATGCAATTACTGTTGCTCTTCTAGGTGGCTCAAGAGCCGGTGGAGTTGTATTAGCTGGACTCTTGTTCGGTGCTTTCAAAGCAGGATCTGCAACCATGCAGGTAGCTGGTGTCTCTCCTGAGGTTCTAGGTGTTGTGAAGGCTTTGATTGTTCTCTTCATTGCAGCACCACCGATTATTAGAGCCTTCTATCGACTTCCAGCTCCAGGAATAAAGGTTATTGAAGCAACTCAGAAAGCTAAAGAAGAAAAGGTGATCAAGTAATGAAAAATGTAGAAGTCACCCCAGGCATGTTCTCTTCTGCCACTGTGAGACCGAGTCTAAAAACTCCAATCACTCTGGTTGTTGCATCGCTAGTTGTTCTAGTGTTTTTTGGATTCCTTGGTAAAGCTGGAGACATCAGCTTTGTGTGGAGCGATAAGCGTGAAGCACTGCAGCTTCCTCCATTTATTGTGAACTCGATGTTCTTCTGCACAATTGTTGGTGCAGTGCTACTGATGATTGGTTTACTTTCTGTTGCGTTGAGCATTCGTGGTACTAGAACTCCAGTTTGGCTAATTGCTATTTACTCACTTGGTGCCATGATGGCTCTTCTTGGTTGGCTTGCAACAGAAGCTACCCAAGGTGTTCAGATGATCTTTATCTTGAGTAACACTTTGGTTCTAGCTATTCCGCTTATCTTTGGTGGTATGGCGGGCATCATGTCAGAACGCGTTGGTGTTGTGAACATTGCCATTGAAGGTCAGCTTCTAACTGGAGCTTTTGTTTCAGCAATCGTTGGGTCAATGACTAAGAATCTTTATGTTGGTTTGATTGCGGCGATGATTGCTGCAGCCCTACTCTCAACAGTCCTTGCCTCTCTTGCTATCAAGTACTTGGTTGAGCAGATCATCATCGGTGTTCTTTTGAACGTTCTGGTAATTGGTGTTACTAACTTCTTGTATTCAGCATGGGTAGATGATGACAGCATCAACCTAAACTTCCCTGGCACGTTTGAGAAGCTACCTATTCCATTGCTTTCAGAGATTCCAGTTCTTGGACAGGTACTGTTCAACAACAGAATCACTGTCTATCTGATGTTTATTCTCGTGCCACTGCTTTGGTATGTATTGTTCAGAACCAAGCTGGGTCTAAGAGCACGAGCAGTGGGTGAGCACCCGCTAGCTGCTGACACCGTAGGTATCAATGTCGCTAAAACTAGATTCTGGTGGGTAACTATCGGTGGAGCTGTAGCAGGTCTAGGTGGAGCAGCACTGACGATTGGAAACGTAGGTTCCTTCGGACGTGAAATGTCAGCAGGTCTTGGATTCATCGCTTTGGCAGTTGTGATTCTTGGACGTTGGCAGCCAATCTATGTGACCCTTGGAGCATTGCTCTTTGGTTTCACAATCATCTTGAAGGTCTGGGCTAACCAGGTTTCCCCTGGTATTCCAGTGGACTTCATCACTATGGTTCCTTACCTTGTAACCCTGTTAGCAGTTGCTGGTTTTGCTGGAAGAGTGAAACCACCGGCAGCATCCGGTCAACCTTACGTAAAGGGATAAAGATGAGCCAAGAGATCAACTGGAACGAGTTGAAGGATGCAGCGATAGCTGCAATGAAGAAGGCTTACGCTCCTTATAGCCACTACCCAGTTGGAGCAGCAGCTCTTGTTGATGATGGTCGAATTGTTTCAGGCTGCAACATTGAAAACGCTAGCTACGGTGTTGGACTATGTGCTGAGTGTGGTTTGGTTAGCAACCTGAGTATGACCGGTGGTGGAAAGCTTGTTGCTTTCTACTGTGTTGATGGAGCAGAGAACATTCTGATGCCCTGCGGTAGATGCCGTCAGCTGTTGTTTGAACACTCAACTGAGGGAATGCTTCTGCAGACTGTTTCAGGTATCAAAACAATCGATCAGGTTCTCCCTGATGCTTTTGGTCCTCGTGATTTAGCCGAAGGTTTCGGCGCTGATGAAAGAAACTAGGAATTAATTGTCTAAAGAATTTTCCGCCGTTGAACTAATTGTTGCTAAGCGAGAGAAACAAGAGCTATCTACCGAGCAGATCAACTGGCTGGTAGCTAACTACACATCAGGTGTTGTGGCTGACGAGCAGATGTCTGCAATGGCTATGGCCATTTTGCTAAATGGCATGAACAGAAGAGAGATCAGAGATCTCACTCTCGCCATGATTGCCTCTGGTGAAAGACTAGATTTCAGTTCCCTTACTATTCCAACTGCCGATAAGCACTCGACCGGTGGTGTTGGCGACAAGATCACTTTGATGCTTGCTCCATTGGTAGCAGTCTTCGGTGTTGCTGTCCCTCAACTAAGCGGTCGTGGTCTTGGTCACACCGGTGGAACCCTAGACAAACTAGAGGCTATTCCAGGCTGGCAGGCATCTATAACTAATCAGCAGATGCACGATCAGCTAGAAAAGGTTAATGCTGTTATTTGTGCTGCTGGAGCAGGTCTTGCTCCAGCTGATAAGAAGCTTTATGCACTTAGAGATGTAACTGGAACTGTTGAAGCTATTCCACTTATTGCTAGCTCCATCATGAGTAAGAAGATTGCTGAAGGAACCTCAGCTCTAGTTCTTGATGTAAAGGTTGGTTCAGGTGCTTTCATGAAGACACTTGAAAGAGCTCAGGAACTAGCTCAAGTACTTACTCAACTAGGTGCAGATGCTGGTGTAAAGACAAGTGCACTTCTTACAGACATGTCCACACCATTGGGCCGTAAAGTCGGTAACGCCTTAGAGGTGGATGAGGCAGTTGAAGTTCTTTCTGGTGGCGGATCTCAAGACCTTATCGATATCACTGTTGAACTAGCCAGAGAGATGCTACGTCTTTCAGGTAAGACCGATGTTGATGTTGCTGCTGCTTTGAATGATGGTCGTGCCATGGACAAGTGGAACGAAATGATTAAGGCACAGCACGGAGACCCAACAGCAAAACTTCAGGTTGCTAAGCATGAGCAAACTATCTTGGCTGAAAGCTCAGGGTTTGTGAACGAACTAGATGCTCTTGCAGTTGGTACTGCCTCTTGGCGTTTAGGAGCAGGTCGTGCTCGCAAAGAAGATCCAGTTCAGTTCGGAGCAGGAATCATTCTTCACGCTAAGCGTGGAGAGAAGATTGAAAAGGGTGCTCCGCTTATGACCCTTTACACAGATGAAGCAGAACGTTTTGATAGAGCAGTTGAAGCTCTATCTGGTGGAATCAAGATTGAGAGTGAACTCTCAACTAGTTTCACACCGCTTATCCTTGACCGTATCAACGCATAAAGAGAAATGAAGAATGTCTAAACTAAATATCCAGGCTCTACCAAAAGTTTCACTGCACGATCACCTAGATGGTGGTCTTCGCCCACAAACAATCATTGATTTGGCTAAAGAGATTGGCCACGAACTTCCTGCAGATAATGCAAGAGATCTTCGTGACTGGTTCCTGGACTCTTGTGATTCAGGATCATTACCTAGATACCTTGAGACATTCGAACACACCTGTGCTGTTATGCAGACTAAAGAAGGACTCATTAGAGTTGCTCGTGAGTTCGCTCTAGATCTTGCTGCTGATGGAGTTATCTACGGTGAAGTTCGCTATGCACCTGAGCAGCACCTTGAAAAGGGTCTAACCCTTGAAGAAGTTGTTGAGTATGTCGAAGAAGGACTAAGCCAGGGTAGAGCAGAAGTAGCTGCTAACGGTGGCTACCTAGTCACTGGTCAACTGGTAACAGCTATGAGACAAGCAGACAATGCTCAGAAGATTGCTGAACTTGCTGTTGCCTACAGAGACCGCGGTGTTGTTGGTTTTGACTATGCAGGTCCTGAAGCAGGATTTAGCCCATCTCGTCACGCGAGTGCATTCAAGTGGTTGAACGAGCAGTTGATGCCTGTAACCCTTCACGCTGGTGAAGGTGATGGTAGAGACTCAATCAAGGATGCTCTAGTTGATGGCAGAACTTTGAGACTAGGTCACGGTGTTCGCATCATTGAAGACATCTTTGTGGATGCTGAAGATGAGAACCAGAAGGCTCTTGGAGATATTGCTGCTTGGGTACTGGAGCGAGGAATTGCTCTTGAACTTAGCCCTTCATCAAACCTACAAACGGGAGCACTTCCTGATATTGACCAGCCACAGATGAGCGATCACCCATTCGACATTCTGTATGGTCTAGGTTTCAACGTAACTGTGAACACAGATAACCGTTTAATGAGTGGAACCACTCTTACTCGCGAGCTAGAACTTCTAACTGAAACATTTGGTTATGACCTGGATGACATTGAGTTGTTCATGCTTAATGCTGCTAACGCAGGGTTTATGGACATGGATGTTAGAGCTGAGATTATTGAGCGCATCTCAGATGCATTTGAGGCTGCTCAGTAACAATGAGTTCGGTCTTGGAGCAAGCCTTAGGTCAAGGTTCAATAAAGCTACAGCAAAGTTGCGTTAGCTGGAAAGAGACCTTTGAACTTGCTGGCTTAGGTCTAGTTGAAAGTAGTAGAACTACCTCTGCATACACGAACGAAATGATTCAAGCATTCGAAGAGCTTGGCCCATACATGGTTATCGCTCCTGGTATTGCTCTAGCTCATGGCAGACCCTCTGAAGCTGTATTAGCAACAGGTTTATCTCTAGTCACACTTTCAACTCCTGTTGTATTTGGCAGCATAGCTAATGACCCTGTTTCACTTGTTATTGGATTAGCAGCAGTTGATCACGATAGCCATATCGATCTAATGGCAGCACTCAGTGAATTGCTAATGAGTGAAGATACAGTGAATTTCTTACTCAAGGCTACGAATGAGAGCCAAGTTCGTTCCTACCTTATCTAAACTGGGAACGTGAAGATACTTTCGGTTTGTGGGATGGGCATTGGTACGTCAGTGCTTCTAAAAATGAATGCCGAGAAGGTTCTTGAAGCAATGGGAATTCAAGCTGAAGTAGTTGCTGCAGATATCACCAAAGCTAAACGCGATGGTGAAGGGGCAGACATTATTCTGACAACCCCTGAACTAGTTGTCTTACTTGAAGGAATGCCAGGGAAGATAGTCTCAATTGAGCACGTCTTCGATCTAACTGAAATCCGCCAGAAGCTTTCTGCAGCTCTGCTCTAGAGAATCTAGAAGCTCTCTAGCTCCAGCCTTCGAATCTGAAACAGCCTCTAGATAACACTTCAACTTAGGCTCTGTTCCGCTAGGTCTAATGATCACTCTTCTGCCATCGGCTAAATCAAATCTCAAACCATCGGTAGGCATAAGGTCCTTGCTTCCAATACTCATGTCAGTAAATGAGGCGGCTAGTCCAGCAAGCTCTTTAGGGGGAGTAGTTCTGATACTTTGCATAGCTTTACCGATGATGCTTAGGTCACTGACTCGGATAGATATCTGTCCAGTTGCATAGAACCCATAGCGTGCCCCAAGGTCATCTAGTAGATCCCAAAGAGTTCTACCAGCAGCCTTTTCTCTTCTAGCGATGTTGGCAAGTAGTAGAGCTGCACTAACACCGTCTTTGTCAGCAACGTGATCTGGGTCAATGCAGTAGCCAAGAGCTTCTTCATATCCGAAAATCAGATTAGGAATCTTCGAGATCCACTTAAACCCTGTCAAGGTTGCTTTGAAATCCAGACCATAGTGGTCAGCAACTTTAGCCAGAACAGAGCTGGAAACAATGCTGCAGGCAAGAGTTCCACTCTTAGCCTTGCTTGCAATCTCATCGGCAAGGATGAGACCAACCTGGTCTCCAGTTAGTCTTTGCCAGCCATTACTTGTTGGCAGAGCAAGAGCAACTCTGTCAGCATCTGGGTCATTAGCAATTATCAGATCGGCTTCTTTGCTTAAAGCCAAAGCCATTGCTAAATCAAGGGCACCTTTTTCCTCAGGGTTAGGAAAGGCAACAGTTGGGAAATTACCATCTGGTTTTACTTGCTCAGGAACTGGAATTAGAGCCTCAGAGCCAGATGCTGCAAACAACGGTTCAACAGCGGACCAACCAACACCGTGCATAGGCGTGTAGACAATCTTCAACTCAGTGCCATCAGATTTACCACCTGCGATAAGAGCACTCTTTAGATACTCTGCTCGAATCTCTTTACCAATCAATTTGTATTCTGTTGATTTAGCTAAGGAATCAAAAGTTTGGGTTCGAGCTACCTTGTTAATTTCATCGGCAATCTGGTTATCAACTGGAGAGATGATCTGTGAACCGTTGAAATCTCCACCAAGGTAAACCTTGTAGCCGTTATCTCTTGGAGGGTTATGGGATGCGGTAACCATGATTCCAGCGCTCATGTTCAAGAACCTGGTAGCAAAAGAAACTAGAGGAGTTGGCCCCATCTCATCTAGAAGTAATACTTCAATGCCCATGCCCGATAGAACTTCAGCTGAGTCTTTGGCAAACACATCACTGTTGACTCTGCCATCAAAACCAATGACAACACTTGCCTTTGAGTTTTGCTTGAGTAAATAGTTTCCTAGTCCTGCTGCTGTTTGAGCAACTAGAACTCTGTTCATTCTGTTAGGACCAGCTCCAAGTTCTCCTCGAAGACCTGCGGTACCGAACTCTAGACGAGTGTGGAATCTACTTGTGAGCCCTGCTTCATCAGCGTTGTCGATGAGTTCTTGTAATTCAGCTCTTGTTTCAGGATCAGGATCTTGGCTAAGCCAAGCTAGTGCTTGTTCCTTTAGTTCTTGCAGAGACATGTTTAGAGCTTGGCAACAATCGAAGCTAGGAGAGCACTGATGCGAGGCTCTGCCTCTTTACCTGCTTCTAGAACTTCTTTGTGGCTAAGTGGGCTATCGCTAATACCAGCGGCCAAGTTAGTTGAAAGTGATAGTCCTAGAACTTCTAGACCTGATTGACGTGCGGCAATAGCTTCAAGAGCAGTAGACATACCTACGATGTGTGCTCCCATTGCTTTAGCCATTTGAACTTCAGCAGGAGTTTCATAGTGAGGGCCACGGAACTGCATGTAGACACCTTCATCTAAAGATGCATCAACTGTTCTAGCAATATCTCTTAGACGAAGCGAATAGAGATCTGTTAGGTCAACAAAGTTAGCTCCTTCAATAGGGCTAGCTGAAGTGAAGTTAATGTGGTCACTGATGAGTACTGGTGTGCCAGGCTTCCAAGAAGTCTTGATACCACCAGCACCATTAGTCAAGATCATCGTCTTCACTCCAGCAGCAGCTGCAGTTCTAACTCCATGAACAACTCTTCTAACGCCGTGACCTTCGTAGTAGTGAGTTCTAGCTCCAAGAACTAGAGCGTGCTTACCTGATGGCAAAAGGATTGAGCGAATAGTTGAGACATGCCCAACAACTTCAGATCTTGTGAAGCCAGGAATCTCAGAAGCATCAATGGTTGAAACAGTCTCGCCAATAAGGTCAGCAGCTTTTGCCCAGCCTGAACCGAGGGTAAGAGCTATATCGTGTTGGGCTATACCCGACTTCTCAGCTATAACTTGGGCTGCTTGTTGGGCTATTTGGAAAGGATCCGCCTTTGGATCATCTAATGGATTGCTCATACGGCAAGTCTAATCTTCATATCTTCCACACGATTAGGCGAGGAGTAATCTGCAGCAAATAAGGCACTATCTCGTCCTTATTGGCGCAGTCGCAGGTTCTCTATCGCTAATTAGGGCTTGAAGCAAGGGCCGTCTTTATGAGACCTTCTTAATCCAATACCTTCGCCATAATGCACCTTCATATTCAACTTTGTTTTCTAAAACTCCACCGTGCGACTGGATGACTTGGATTGAACCCACGTTGTCATCACGGCAGGTGACTAGAACGTCTGTAATTCCTAGTTGATTTATATAGGTGAGTGACTGCTTCATGATTTCGGTTGCGTATCCCTGTCGGCGAAAACTCGGCCTTACTCCATATCCGATGTGGCCAACGACCCTAAACAGGAAGTCGTTTAGCTCATGACGAATAGAAGTTCTGCCAACGAGTTCGCCATCAATCTCAGCAATCAGAAATGTTGCAGGGACTCGCCCTTCAGGCAAATTCGTTCCAGTAAATTGATTGTCGAGAATCTCAAGATATTCAGGCCACGCCATACCCTGCGTGTAACCAAGAAGAAATTCAAAATTATCAGCAGCAAGTTCTGAATGTGCTTGCAGAGCCTGGGCTTCATCTGCCAATGTCAGAGGTCTGAGTTTCATGTAACTATCTAAACACCTTGGCTATTTTTCATGCGTGACAATATTCAAAATAGAAGTGTCGGCTTTTTACGAAGGTTATTCTTCGAATTCTATGAGCATAGTTCCAGCAGGAACTGTTGCTCCAACTGCTACGTGAATCTTCTTGATCACAGCGTCTTTGGCAGCGTTTTGAGGTGATTCCATTTTCATGGCTTCAAGTACTAGGAGTTGTTGACCGGCTGCAACCTTGTCACCTTCAGCTACAGCAATCTTTACTACTGTTGCTTGCATCTGAGCGGTTAGGTGCTTACCTGAATCAACTTGAACGTCTGTGTGTGCCTTGCGCTTAGGAGCGTGAGCTGCTGGCTTTGAGCCACCATTTAGGAATAGTTGTTTAGGAAGGCTTACTTCTATTCTCTTGCCATCAATTTCAACAACAACACTGTTTCTAGCTGGAGCTTGTGATCCTGATTGAGCAACACCCGACCATGGTTCAATGTCGTTGTTCCATTCGGTTTCAATCCATCTTGTGTAGATACCGAACTTACCCTTTGAACCAATAAAGGCTGGGTCGTTCACAATCTTTCTGTGGAAAGGAATAACCGTTGGCATTCCTTCAATGTGAAGTTCAGCTAGAGCTCTTCTTGATCTCTCTAGAGCTTCTTCACGGGTCGAACCGGTCACGATTAGCTTGGCAATCATTGAGTCGAATGAACCACTGATTTCAGACCCTGCTTCAACACCGGTGTCGATACGAACACCAGGTCCACCAGGAGCTTTGAAGGTGTGGATAGAACCAGGTGCTGGCATAAAGTTTCTACCAGCATCTTCACCGTTGATTCTGAATTCAAATGAGTGACCTGTTACAACTGGGTCACCGTATTCAAGCTTGCCGCCTTCAGCAATTCTGAACTGTTCGCGAACTAGGTCAAGACCTGTTACTTCTTCAGATACTGGGTGCTCAACCTGAAGACGAGTATTTACTTCTAGGAATGAAATGGTTCCATCTTGAGCTACTAGGAACTCACAAGTTCCTGCCCCTTGGTAACCAACTTCTTTCAAGATTGCTTTTGAAGATTCGTAAAGTCTCTTGACCTGATCATCAGTTAGGAAAGGAGCTGGAGCTTCTTCAACAAGTTTCTGGTGTCTTCTCTGAAGTGAACAGTCTCTAGTTGAAACAACAACTACGTTTCCGTAGGCATCTGCTAGACACTGAGTCTCAACGTGACGAGGTTTCTCCAAATACTTTTCAACGAAGCATTCGCCTCTACCGAATGCAGCAACTGCTTCACGAGTTGCCGATTCGAAAGCTTCTGCTACTTCCTTTTTCTCGTAAACAACTTTGATTCCACGACCACCGCCACCGTAGGCAGCTTTAATAGCAATCGGTAGTCCGTGCTTTGCTACGAACTCTAGAACTTCTTCAGCACCTGTTACAGGGTTTAGTGTTCCAGGAGCTAGTGGTGCTCCAACTTTTTCGGCTACGTGACGAGCAGAAACCTTGTCACCTAGTTGATCGATTGCCTTAGGAGATGGTCCAATCCAAATGATGCCTGCATCAATTACTGCCTGAGCAAAGCTTGCGTTCTCGGCAAGGAATCCATATCCAGGGTGGATGGCGTTAGCACCTGATCGCTTAGCGATTGAAAGAATCTTGTCGATTACAAGGTAGGTGTCAGCACTGGTTAGACCATTTAGGGCATAGGACTCATCGGCCATGCGGCTATGCATAGCGTCTCGGTCTTGGTCGGCATAGATTGCAACTGTCGCGATTCCGGCATCTTTAGCTGCTCGAATGATGCGGACGGCAATCTCACCGCGGTTAGCAACGAGGACCTTGGTTATCTTGGCTGATTTTGAGGCAGTCATAAGACTCAAGCCTACCTATTTAGAGCTCCAAAGGCTTGGGTAATCTACCCCAAGCTTGATGCAAAGGTCCCTGAGGGTAGGCAAACTAAGGCCAACAACGGTATGAGAATCACCCTCAATAGCCCTAATAAAGGCCCCTCCAAGGCCATCAATAGTGAATGCTCCTGCTACTTTCAGGGGTTCTCCGGTCCCCACATAGGCCAAAATCTCGGAATCTGAGAGGTCAGCGAAGTGAACTGTGGTGTTGGTAGCCTGCCCAACAGCTGGTGGGTTAGCTGAATTATCTCGGTTATCTATAAGCCAGTGGCCTGTGTATAGCCTGCCTGAGCGACCTCTCATGGACTTCCAGCGCTCAATAGCGACCTCTGGTTCATGAGGTTTACCCAGAGATTCACCATCTAGATCTAGAGAACTGTCACAGCCAATGATTAGAGCACCTTGAGCATCTGGGTGATTGAGGACTGCTTCTGCTTTAGCTCTAGCCAAAAGTAAGACCAAGTCTTGGGTATTTGAGATCTCTCCAGCATCAATAGCATTCTGTGTGACTAGGTCTTCATCAACACCAGGGGAGATGGTCACCGGTTCAATGCCGCCATCTCGAAGAAGTCGAAGGCGGGCAGGGGATGTGGAAGCTAAGACAAGTTTGGTCACAAGACCAGACTACCGAAGCAGGTGTGGAACACTTGTGTAGTGAATAAAACAACTAATTGGCTTGACCAGGTACTCGAACTAGATATCGAGAAGGTCGCCCATGGCGGCATCTTCGTTGCAAGACACGAAGGCAGGGTTGTTTTTGTATCTCACGTACTGCCTGGGGAAAAGGTCAAAGCCAGAGTTTATGAAGATAAGGGCGGCTCTTTCTGTAGAGCTGAACCAAAAGAGATTCTTGTTGCCTCTCCTGATCGAGTAAAGCACTTTTGGAAAAATGTCGAACAAGCTGGTGGAGCAGAGTTCGGACACATCAAACTTTCTCGTCAACGTGAATTGAAAGCAGATGTTTTATCTGAAGCACTGCAGAGATTTGCTGGAATTGAAATGCGAGTTCCAGTCCTAGCCGCACCTGGTGATGATGAGAACAATGGTTTGGGATATCGAACCCGTATCCAGCTTCATGTTAATGAAGATGGCGATGTTGGTCCTTATAGAGAACGTAGCCATGAGGTAGTTCGAGTAAAGACTCTACCTCTTGCTGTCCCTGAGATTCAAGAACTAGGTTTGCATCTAAAGAATTGGCAAGATGTCAAAAAGATTGAGATTGCAGCATCGAGTACAGGTCAGATTCAATACACCGTAGATAAGAAACTAAAAGGTGAAGAAAAGTTCTTAGAGCGTGCTGGCGGTAGAACATTTAGATTGTCTGCAGGTGCTTTCTGGCAGGTTCATAAAGAAGCAGCAAATGTTCTTGCTAAAGAGATTGTTCTTCTAGCTAAAGCTGAGAACTTTGATAAGAATGCTCAGAACTACGACCTCTACGGTGGTGTTGGTTTATTCAGCGGTGCACTAGCAGCAGCTTTTGGATTAGACCTACAAATCACAACTGTTGAAGCAAGCAAGAGTGCAGCTGAAGATGCTAGAAGAAACCTGATTGACATCAAGGGGGCCAAATCTGTTGCAACTCCAGTAGAGCGATTCCTGGACGAGTTAGCTTCACACGGGAAACTAAAGCCAAACAGCACAGTCATTATTGACCCACCAAGATCAGGTGCTGGAAAGCATGTGATTGAGAGATTGCTTACTCTCTCGCCAGATCACCTGATTTATGTTGCCTGTGACCCGATTGCTGTTGCTAGAGATCTTGCTCCGCTAACTGCAGGTGGCTACAAGATTGCCAGCATCAAGGCCTTTGATCTCTTCCCACACACCCATCACTTTGAAACTGTGGTGAGCCTAGTTCGATGAGTTCAAGCCAAACCCCAATCACTATTGCAATCGTGGATGACCACGATTCAGTCAGACTTGGCGTTAAGGCAGGAGCTCAAGAAGCGGGATACCAAGTACTGGAGCATGCAGATTCGGTTGAAGCGTTGCTAGCCAAACTACAAGAACCACCAATGGTGGTTGTTCTAGATCTTTCTCTGGCTGATGGTTCCACCCCTTCTAGTAACGTGAAGGCTTTAGTTGAGTATGGAACTAAGGTTCTGATCTACTCCATCGCCGACAACAAAGACAAAGTGAATGAAGCTCTCCGTGAAGGTGCAGAAGGTCTTGTTGCTAAGGGCCAGGACATGAGCTATCTGTTTGAAGCCATTCGACTAAGCGCTAATGGAATCACCATCAACACAACCGAGACAGTTGCTGCTATTGACAACGACGTTTCCTTCAGAGCTAATTTATCTGAACGTGAATTACAAGTTGTGAAGCTTTATGCCTCAGGTATGACTCTAAAGAGTGTTGCCTATGAACTGTCGTTGAGTAAATACACAGTCAAAGAACACATCGATAGAGCAAGAGACAAGTATTCAAAAGTTGGAAGACCAGTTACGGGTAAGTCAGAGCTACTAATCAGACTCATCGAAGATGGTCTATTCGGGGAAGATCTCATCTAATGCCTATTTCAGCAACGGTTGCAAGAGCTCGAGTCGATCGTTTGATTGGACGCACTTTCGCAGCTGGTGCTATTGCTTTGAGTGTTGAGAGTGGACTGAACTTCTACAGTCAGCTCAAGTACTTGAACCAACCTTTTGCTTGGGCTTTGACAATTGTTTTGTGGAGCACCACCATCGCCTTGGCCTACTCTTTCTGGTTTGGTAAGGCTAACTATCTCTTCTTGAGAATCCATGCTCTCTACATGGTTGTCATGGTGTTGAGCTGGCCTTTTGTGCTCAACTCTGATGTTCCCCAGGATGGCTCTTTCTATCCATGGATTTGGTGGGGAATAGATACTGGTTGGATTGCGGTAGCGCTCAGCTTTGGCTGGCGATTTGCTCTTGTTTACTATGTCTCTCTAATTGGACTGGTTCAATATATGTTTTCACTTCCGATGGGAGGTTCGCATGCGTTCTCAGTCACGGTCACCGATGGTGTTTACACATTCCTTACCAATGCATCAATCTCTGTCATTGCGCTAATGATTAGAGAAGCAGCCAATAGATCTGATCAAGCAAACTCAGAAGCCATTAGAGCGGAAGTTCAACAGGCGGAAGCAGAAGCAAAAGCTAAAGAGAGACTGCGTCTAGATGGTCTAATTCACGACAGTGTATTAACTGCACTGATAAGTGCAACCCAAGCCAAGAATGTTGAAGAAGCAAAGGCTAGCGCTGAACTTGCTGGTACAGCACTACGGAAACTTTCTGAAGTTCAAAGAGGGGACATGACCCAAGCCCCTGTTTACTGCAGTGAACTGTTTGACTCCATTATTTTGGCGGCTGAACGTATTGATCCAAAGATCAAAGCCAAGAAGAACTGCGGCACCAGTATTTCTGTGGACGCGGAGGCTGTGTCTGCTCTTACCGAAGCAACCATTCAAGCTATCCACAATTCCCTAATGCACGCAGGCCCTACTGCTTCGAGAGAACTAAGTCTCAAATCCAGCAACGCTGGAATCAAGATAGTGATTTTAGATAACGGTAAGGGCTTTAGGGTCAGCCAAGTTAATCGAAGTCGAATGGGAATCAAGGTTTCTATTATCGGTCGTATGGAGGCTGTTGGCGGATCAGCTCACGTGGTTTCTCAACCAAGACAGGGCACAACAGTTGTCTTGGAGTGGAGCAAGAAATGATTTCAATCAATCGAGCTATCGCCTCTCTACTTCCTTACATCTACGCACTGTATCTTCCAATTCAGTCAATTTTCTTGCCTGGTTTTAGCACTCGCTATCTAGAGATCATTGCTCTGATCATTTATGCCTACGCGGTCACCGCCACACTACTTTTCTTTAGAGGCCTACAGCTGCCTCGATGGCAAGCGTTTTTCAATCTTGGTGCTGCCCTAGCATTGCCGATTCTGGTCATCACACAGAGACAGTTAATCAATGACGACAGCATTGGAGCTTGGGTAGTTATGGGTACGGCTTTGGTGTTAACCGCAACAGCGGTTAGACAGCAGGCTCGATTAGCTTTGATTGGTATTGCAGTTCTGCTAGCGGTTCTACTTGTTGAATATGGCCAAGCAGCGATAGCAACCGCAGGGTTAGCTGGCGCACTAGTTTTCGTTCTGGCGGGTCTTGCAGTCTCTCGAGGTATCGCTAGAGCAACTCGTGAATCAGAGAAGTTCAGAGCGAAGGAAATTGAAACCCGCACCAAGATCGCTGAGTTGGAAGCTGCCTCTCGTGAACGTCAACAACAGTTATCTCAAGTGTTAGGAACAGCAGTTCCACTGCTATCAGTTATTAAAGATTCCCAAGGTCCACTTAACGAAGACCTAAGACAATCAGCAAAGCTAGTGGAAGCAACACTTAGAGATAACCTTCGAGGCCGAGAACTACTAAATCGAGCCATGAGCAATGAGATCCAGAGACTTAGAAACCTTGGGGTAGAAGTTCTTATTCTTGATGAAGGTGGGACTCAGTCTATTTCAGCTAAAGAAAGAGACGAACTTCTGAGTAGAGCTGTTGATTCTCTTCAGGTAGTTACCCAAGGTCGAGTAACAATTAGAAGCCCGAAGGGTGAAGATTTTAGATTGACAGTTGTTGCAACCATTCCCGGTCAAGCTCAACCGGTTCTTTCACTTCGTCTTTAAACCCCAACGGGCCTGGTCTCTACTTACGTAGAACCTGGCCCGTCCCCTGGTGGTGATTTCTCAGACCCCTTAGATCTAGCTGTCATCACCTAATGAAAAACTATTTCCATTGGCATAAATATTGTGGAAATCGAGCTCGTATTTAAGTCCCCATTTAAGGGGACAGGTTAAAGTAGAAACCCCCTTCTAGGAAGGGGGTTTCGGACCGTCGTCTGCTATCCCAGCAACGCTGTTTCTAGTGTATCTAACCCAACGCTTCCCAAGTTCAATGCCTTCATGTGGAAGTCCTTGATGTTGAAGTTAGCTCCCTGACGAACCTTATATTCATCACGGATGTTCTCCCAGATTCTCTGGCCGATCTTGTATGAAGGAGCTTGTCCAGGCCAACCGAAGTAGCGGTGTACTTCGAAGTTGATGAACTGCTCACTCATATTTACGTTCTTGCTCATGAAATCAAGGGCGTAGTCAAAGTCCCACTTGCCAGTGCCATCAAGTCTTGGCTTACCTAAGTGAACACCGATATCTAGAACTACACGAGCTGCACGCATGCGCTGGCCATCTAGCATTCCTAGGCGATCACCTGGATCATCTAGGAAACCAAGTTCCTGCATCAGACGCTCAGCGTATAGAGCCCAACCTTCACCGTGACCCGAAGACCATGATGCAAGACGACGCCAAGAGTTCAGCTCTGCCTTGTTATAAACCTTCTGAGCAATCTGAAGGTGATGACCTGGAACACCTTCGTGATAGACAGTTGTGGTTTCTCTCCAAGTATCAAACTCATTAACACCAACTGGAACTGACCACCACATTCTGCCCGGCCTTGAGAAGTCATCGGTAGGGCTGGTGTAGTAGATGCCACCATGTTGAGTAGGTGCAATCATGCACTCTAGCTTCTTAAGAGGCTCAGCAATGTCGAAGTGTGTGCCACTTAGTTTTTCAATAGCAGCATCGCTTAGTTTCTGCATCCAACGTTGAAGTTCATCAGTTCCGTGAAGCTTTCTTGAAGGATCGTTGTCTAGGAATTCAATTGCTTCTTGAACAGTTGCACCTGGCTTGATTTCGTTCGCAACTGCATTCTGTTCAGCAACTACTCGAGCTAGTTCTTCTTTACCCCACTCGTATGTTTCATCAAGGTCTACTCGCTTGCCTAGGAATCTAGCGCTAAGAAGTTTGTAGCGATCGCGACCAATCGCATCTTCAGTGTTTCCTGCAGGAAGCAGTTCATTCTTGAAGAAGTCAACTAGTTTTGCATACCCGGCTGTTGCTTGTTCAGCAGAAGATTCAAGTTCTGCTTTTAGAGAAGCAGATAGTTCACCGTTTTCAGGCTTTGCATTCTTAGCAAACTTTCTGAAGAAACCATCTGCTGCTAGAAGCTGTTCAGCCTGGGTGGTTGCCAAAACAATCTGACGAATAGCAGGAGTGTCTTTAGCTTGGATACCTAAACGAAGAGTTTCGATATAGCCATCAATTGCGCCATCAACGGCTTTCATTCGCTTAGAGATGTTTGACCAGTTCTCTTCGGTTGCTGTAGGGGAGAGGTCAAAGATATCTCTAATTCCTTGGGCATTAGATGCAATTGGGTTCAGGTCTCTATTGCCAAGACCTGAGTCATAGATCTCACCGCTTAGCTTAAGAGTTGAAGTCATCGCAAGCTTGGTTACCTTATCCACATCATCGCGAATCTCAGTTGCCTCAACCTTGGCAAGCATTTCTTTTTCAAGCTTGTTGTAGTTAGCAGCAGCTTCTGGGCTGGTGTCTTCAAGTCTGTCCTCGCCAACTTTGAAACCTGCGTAGGTAGCAAATTCAGGACTTAGATCAACAAGGGTCTTTACCCAATCTTCAGCTAGGAGGTCTAACTTGGATGCTTCACGGGTCATCTTGGTACCTTTCGGGTAGGCGAAAATACTAAGGACAAATCTAGTCCTGTTTTTGGGAGTTTTTAGTCGAGCCCACGGCGATACTGGGCTCGCCACTGGCCAGAGCCAGGGGTTAGATCGTGTCTAAACATAGAGGTGTTTCTATTCCAAGAAGAAGCAGGCTTCTTTATCTTCTTCTTACCTTCTGTGACCTGCTCAGCGTGGGCAGCCTCCAAGATGGCAACAACTGCAGCCAACTCCTCAGGAGTTGGACTACCAGCAAGCACTTTGATGGTTTCAGAGATAGGTTCTGGGTTTATCACAGTGGGATATTTCCATGCTTCTTAGGAGGAGTGGTGGCACGCTTGGTCTTTAGAGCAGCTAGAGCTTTGATAACACTGATGCGAGTAGCAGCAGGCTCAATGATTCCATCTAGCTCACCACGCTCTGCAGCAAGGTAAGGGCTAGCAACGTTATAGGTGTATTCAGCGGCTAGTTGCGCTCTTACCTTCTTAACATCTTCACCAGCTTCTTCAGCTGCCTTGATCTTGTCTCTGAACAAAATGTTTACAGCACCCTGTCCACCCATAACTGCAATCTCAGCTGTTGGCCAAGCAAGGTTGATATCTGCTCCTAGTTGCTTAGAGCCCATAACGATGTATGCACCTCCGTAAGCCTTACGAGTAATAACAGTTACTAGAGGAACAGTTGCTTCTGCATATGCATAAAGCAACTTAGCTCCACGGCGAATAACTCCAGCCCATTCCTGATCTGCTCCTGGAAGATATCCTGGAACGTCAACAAGAGTTAGTACTGGGATTGAGAATGCGTCAGCGAATCTAACAAAGCGAGCAGCCTTCTCAGCAGCATCAATGTTTAGAGTTCCTGCAAGAGCGCTTGGCTGGTTAGCAACGATAGCGATTGACTGTCCTGCTACGCGAGCAAAACCAATGATGATGTTTGGTGCAAATAGTGGCTGCACCTCTAAGAACTGGTTGTCATCAACGATTGACTCAATGACTTTGATCATTGAGTAAGGCTGGTTAGGTGAATCCGGAATGATTGTGTTGAGTTCACGGTCTTCATCTGTAATCTCTAGTGCTTCTTCACTCTCGTAGTGAATAGGTTCACTCAAGTTGTTTTCTGGAAGGAAGCTCAGAAGAGTTCTTGCATAATCCAACGCATCATCTTCATCGCTTGCTAGGTAGTGAGCAACACCTGAAGTCTTGTTGTGAGCTAGCGCTCCACCAAGTTCTTCCATCTCTACTACTTCACCGGTAACAGTCTTAATAACATCTGGACCAGTAACAAACATGTTTGAAGTCTTATCAACCATGATCACAAAGTCAGTTAGAGCAGGACCATAAACAGCACCACCAGCAGCAGGACCCATGATGATAGAAATCTGAGGAATAACTCCTGAAGCCATGGTGTGACGCTTAAAGATTTCACCATACTTACCCAGAGCGATAACACCCTCTTGAATACGAGCACCACCTGAATCAAGAATTCCAATTAGAGGAACACCGGTTGAGATAGCTAGGTCCATAATCTTGATGATCTTGTTTCCAGCTGCTTCACCTAGAGATCCACCAAAGATTGTGAAGTCTTGAGAGAACAAAGCGACCTGACGACCGCCAATAGTTCCAACACCTGTGACAACAGAGTCGCCGTAAGGACGGTTCTTGTCCATGCCGAAAGCTGTTGAGCGGTGTCTAACAAACTCGTCCATCTCAACGAATGAGCCCGGGTCAAGCAATAGCTCGATACGCTCACGAGCGGTCTTCTTACCCTTAGCGTGCTGCTTAGCAATAGCAACCTCACCGCTTGCATAAACAGCTTCGTGGTAGCGGTTACGTAGGTCTTCGATCTTGCCTGCAGTAGTAGATAGGTCAGGCGTATTCTTATCGGTCAAAGCTTGTCTCCAATTTTTATCTTGTGCAGAGGTTCTCTGGCTCAACTGCAACTCTATCCAAGACGTGTCGGTTGGAGGGTCTAACCTAGAGGCTATGGAACTAAAACTGAGTAGCGAATTCGCCTCAAGAATTGAGTATTTACCTGTAACAGGCTCTACAAACAGCGATTTACTTAGCCTTTCAGCAAGTAAACCTGAATTATGGACTGATTTTTCAGTTCTTGTTACAGATAACCAAGTTGCAGGCCGAGGAAGACTAGATAGACAGTGGGTTGCCCAGCCAGGAGCTGGTTTAGCTGTTTCAGTATTACTAAAGCCCACAACGTTTGGAATGGGTAGCTTTGGCTGGCTTCCACTACTAGCTGGACTTGCTATGAAGAATGCTGTTTCTTCTCTTATCGAAGAAGCACCGGTCAGCATCAAGTGGCCGAACGATGTTTTGGTAGCAGGGGAGAAGATCGCGGGATTGTTGGCTGAAGTATTGCCTTCTGGTGATGGAGTAGTAATTGGGGCAGGGCTCAATCTAAAGCAAAGTAAAGAGGAACTGCCTATTGAAAAGGCAACTTCACTGAAATTGCATGGAGTTGAAAACTTTGAACTCGATGATGTACTAGTTAGATACCTTGCTTCATTCAAGAGACTGTATGAGGAGTTCGCTGACGCATCAGGTGATGCTGAGAGTTCAGGTTTGAGGCAGTCTGTTCAGGAAGCTACATCAACAATTGGGACAAGCGTGAAAGTGCTTTTGCCAGACGGCAGTGATTTCTCAGGCAAAGCGGTTGGGCTAGATGCCACCGGTCGTCTTTTGGTTGCTATGTCAGATCCCCTTGAGATTCGTGCCGTTGCAGCGGGCGACATTCAACACTTGCGACAATAGTTAGATGTCCTCAACACAATCCTTCGAAGAGCAGAGCTTTGTTCTACTCAGAAGACATGGGGCAGCACTTATCTATCCAGTAGTGTTCCTATTTTTAGATGGGGCACTCTTCTTCTTCGTTGATTCGAAGCTAACTGAAATCTGGCAGCACCAAGTTCTTCTAGGTCTTGTTCTCGTAATTGGTCTATTGCTGTGGTTCATTCCATCTCTCAAGTTCTTTACCAATAGATATGAGCTAACAAGCACTCGAGTAGTTGCTCACTCAGGGCTCTTTGGAACAAAGACCGAAGAAGCTGCCTGGGGAGAAGTAACTGGAGTGAGTATCTCCAGGGGAGTTAGTGCTTGGCTTCAAGGAGCAGGAGATGTCCGACTTCACCGTGAGTTTGGACAAGACCTGGTTCTGGCTCGCGTGCCAAAAGCCAAAAAGCTTTCTAAAGAAATCGAGCAATTCCTTGCGAAGAGATCTCGAACTCAAGGCATGAGAAAATAGACCGTGGCTAAATCAGTTGGAGTAATCGGTGGCGGGCAACTAGCCCGAATGATGATTGCACCCGCCCAAGCACTGGGCCTTGAAATCAAGGTGTTAGCTGAAACTGAAGGTAGCCCAGCTAAACAGGCAGCAACCCAAGTCGGTGACTACAACCAGTTAGATGTAGTTCGCGAGTTCGCTAGAACAGTTGATGTAATCACTTTCGATCACGAGCATGTTCCTCTAAATGTCCTTGAGAGCTTGGAGTCAGAAGGGGTTGTGGTTGAACCTACTTCTAAGGCATTACGTTTTGCTCAAAACAAATTAGACATGAGAGCAAGACTTACTGAACTTGGAGTTCCTTGTCCTGCGTGGGCGAAGGTAACTAACGCTTCTGAACTAGATGACTTTATAGAGGCCCATGGTGGCGTTGCAATACTCAAGACTCCTACCGGTGGTTATGACGGCAAAGGTGTGAAGGTTGTCAGATCTAGGTCTGATGCAGCTGATTGGCTTTCAAAGAATCAACCACTACTGGTTGAAGAGAAAGTTAACTTCAAGAGAGAACTAGCTCAGCTGTCAGCAAGAAACAGATCTGGTAGTTGGTCGAGTTGGAACTTAGTTGAAACCATTCAGAAAGATGGAGTTTGCGCAGAGGTTAATTCACCTGCTCCGAATGCCAACTATGAACTTGCTTCACAAATAGCCAAAACAATTGCTGTTGGTTTGGATGTAACGGGTGTGTTAGCAGTGGAACTATTTGAAACAGAAGACGGAATGCTGTTGGTCAATGAACTTGCTATGCGACCACATAACTCAGGACACTTCAGCATCGAAGGATCTACAACCAGCCAATTTGAACAACACCTCAGAGCTGTTGCAGATATGCCTCTAGGAGACACCTCTCCAACAAAGACCTATTCAGTGATGCTCAATCTGCTTGGGCAGAATGACACCAATGACTTTGGTTTAGAAGATCGTGACGTTGATGGAGCTCATGTCCACATCTATGGGAAAGCTCCTAGAGCTGGAAGAAAGATGGGGCACATCACTGCCATTTCAAATGAATCCTTGGCTGATGCTCGAGAAATAGCGTCCATGGTGTACAAAGGGCTGCAAGCCTAACCTGATTTTGCTGTATGCGAATCTAAAATCATAGAGAAGAACTTATCTGCCTTACAGGCAGCATCTACTTAGGAGAAACCCATGGCTCAAGCACTTGTTGGTGTTGTAATGGGTTCTGATAGCGACTGGGCAGTTATGAGCGATGCCGCTCAAGCCCTCAAAGAATTCGGTATTGAGTACGAAGTTGAAGTTCTCTCAGCTCACAGAACCCCTGACCTCATGATGGAGTGGGGCAAGGCTGCAGCCGGTCGTGGAATCAAGGTAATCATCGCTGGAGCTGGTGGGGCAGCTCACCTTCCAGGCATGATCGCTTCTGTAACAACACTTCCTGTTGTTGGTGTTCCTGTGAAACTAAAGAGTCTTGATGGAATGGATTCACTCCTTTCTATAGTGCAGATGCCAGCAGGTATCCCTGTTGCAACTGTTTCTATTGATGGTGCTAGAAATGCTGGAATTTTAGCTGCCCGCATTATTGGAGCATTTGATCAAAAAGTTGCAACAGCGTTGGAAGCTTTCAGCGTAGACCTAGCAGCACAGGTAGCGACAAAGAATAAGAACCTCAAATCAAAGATATGAGTTCAAGAAATAACTCTCGCGAACCGAATACTCCCTTTCGCAACGTAGATAGAGCTGACTCCAGACAATTAGTAAAACGAGCTCGTTGGATTATTGCCCTAAACCTTTTCGTTCCTGGCTCAGTTCAGGTGGTAGCGGGAAACAAAAGACTAGGTCGAATAGGAATCCTATTTACTTTTGGATTCTGGGCGTTCTTAGCTCTTTCACTTCTATTTGCTTTAGTTTCTAAAGTGGCTTTGTTCACTCTTGTTACATCACCTGTTTTGGCTACACCGATTGGCATTGGTTTTGTAATTTACGCAATTCTGATTGTTGTTTCAACTTTGGATGCTTTGAGACTGATGTATGTCCACAGGATCACTTCAAGGTTCAAATCGATTCTTGT
>CANLCU010000001.1 GCA_947489135.1 Micrococcales bacterium | reverse complement strand
GTTTCGAATACACCTGAGTTTCTAAATAGTTCTGCTACAGCCTCAGCGCTTCTTGCCAGATCAGCTTCATCAAAAGCTTCCCAAGCAATACCAGGAATACGGACAAGTTTGCCAAGGGTAGCAACACGTTGAGAGAAATCTAAGTCAACTTGTTCTCGAACCTTGTTAGCAAGGCTGGCATCGGGTGTCATGGATTGAGAACTAGTCTTAGTAATAGAGAATGTCATGTGAGTAATCTAAATCACACGAGCCCCAAAACGAAGGACATAAATGAGCGACCAGAAAAAAGATCTTGGATCAAAAACCCAAGGTAAAGGCCGAGCAACCCCAACACGCAAAGAGCGTGAAGCTGCCAACATAAAGCCACTGGTCGGCAATAAAAGCAAAGAGGCTAGAGCCGCTGCAAAAATTCAGCAAAGAGATGCGCGCCTAAAGGCTCGAGCCGCCATGATGGCCGGCGATGAGAAGTACCTTTTGGGTAGAGACCAAGGACCTCAGCGCAAGATTGCACGTGAGATCATCGATGGTCGCTACACACTAATCGAAGGTCTAATGCCTCTTATGGTGGTGTTCCTATTGGTTACTTCTGTCACACCAGCTGCAGCAAACACCATCATTACCTTTGTAATGATCATTGCTTTAGTGGTTGTCAGCATCGAAGCAACTTTGATGCACAAACTTATTGGCAACCGAATCAAGGAAAAGCTTGGAGCAACTACCAAGATGCAAAAGGGTACCTGGTTCTATGTCTTCACTAGAGGTATGCAGCCACGTCCATTAAGAATTCCAAAACCAGCACCACGACGCAAAAAGTAATAGCGCTTTAAGTACGAACCACAAGTTCACAAAGGAGTTAGCTGTGGCCGAAGAAAAAGAAATTCACTTACCTGAACTTATTCAGCAGGTGGTGGCTTCCATAGAGGAACTCAAAGACACATACGGATCGTTTCAGGTTCACGATAGTGTGCGAAAGAGCCATAACGAGGCATCATCTGTTCTCAGAGAGCTAACAGACCGCTTAGAAAACAACTTTCCTTACTTTCATCCAAACTATGCAGCCCAAATGCTTAAGGCTCCTCATCCGGTTGCAGTTGCAGCATATCTAGCAACAATGATGCTGAACCCCAATAATCATTCAATTGATGCCTCACCTGCAACAACTGAAATGGAACGAGATGTTCTGAAGCAGATGGCTGCAATGTTTGAATATCCAGATGATTTTCTTGGGCATCTTACTTGGAGCGGAACTACCGCAAATCTAGAGGCACTCTGGATTGCTCGCGAATTACAACCTTCCAAGAAGATTGCTCATTCCGCAGATGCTCATTACACGCATTCAAGAATGTCCGAGGTTTTAGGAACAACAAACGTTTCAATTCCCACCGAGGCAGACGGGCGAATGTCTCTTGATGCCCTAGAGACGCAATTGAAAACCGGTTCCATCGGCACTGTGGTGGCAACCCTTGGCACCACAGGGCTTGGCGCAGTAGATCCTCTTGCTGACATCATTGCTCTTGCCCGTCAGTACGAGGCTCGTGTTCATGTGGACACAGCTTACGGAGGTTTCTTCAAACTAATTGCAGCGAACCATCTAACTCCAGAGACCGCAAGACACTTTGCAGCTATGAAGGATGCTGACTCAATCGTCGTGGATCCACACAAACATGGTTTGCAGCCTTACGGAAGTGGCGCAGTTTTCTTCAAAGATATCTCGATTGGAAAGTTCTACAAGCACGACTCCCCATACACATATTTCATTTCTGATGATTTGCATTTTGGTGAAATTCAACTGGAATGTTCGAGAGCTGGTGCATCTGCTGCGGCTATCTGGGCTACTTTAAAACTGTTTCCGCTAACGGAGCAAGGATTGGGGTCAGTGCTACTCGCAACTAGAAACGCAGCAGTAGCTTGGTATGAAAGGTTGAAAACTTCAGAAGTGCTCATGCCTTTCCAAGAGCCTGAACTTGATATCATTACCTACTTGCCAAGATCAAAGACTATGTCTGATTTGGACGAGGTCTCTCATCAGATTCTTATGCAGGCAAGTCAAGGCCCAAGAGAAGATCAAGTCCATGTCGCAACATATTTAGTCCAGGCAGAGCAACTGAAGCAACGTGGGATTGAGATGACCAATGATCAGAGTTCTGCAAGAATACTCCGAAGCGTACTGATGAAACCTGAGCATGAAGCACAAGTTCCAACTTTGCATTCAAAAATTGAAGATCTTGCTAGACGTTTATTGAGTTAGCATTCACGTATCAACAAATAGGGAGAGAAATGAAACGTCGTTATCTAGGCAATAGTGGTTTCAAGGTCAGCGAACTGGTTTATGGAAACTGGCTAACTCACGCAACCCAGATTGAAAACGATGCGGCATACGCAACAGTGAAGGCAGCCATTGAAGGTGGAATCACATCTTTTGATACCGCAGATGTTTACGCCAACCAAGCAGCTGAGACTGTTTTAGGTGATGCTCTCAAAGGGCACCGCCGCGAAGGTCTAGAAGTGTTTACTAAGGTTTACTGGCCTGTTGCAGAGCGTATGCCTAATGACACCGGTCTCTCCCGCAAACACATCATGGAATCAATCAACGGTTCGCTAAAGCGTTTGCAAATGGATTACGTGGATCTTTACCAAGCACACCGTTACGACGTAGAGACTCCCCTAGAAGAAACTATGCAGGCATTTGCTGACATCGTTCGACAGGGTAAAGCTCTATACATCGGTGTTTCAGAATGGAATGCAGAGCAGATTCGTGCTGGACACAAACTTGCAACCCAGATGGGCTTCCAACTAATTTCAAGCCAACCTCAGTATTCAATGCTCTGGCGAGTTATTGAAGCTGAAGTAATCCCAACTTGTGAAGAATTAGGTGTTAGCCAGATTGTTTGGTCCCCTATGGCTCAAGGTGTTCTAACTGGTAAATATCTGCCAGGTCAGCCAGTTCCAGCAGGGTCAAGAGCATCAAATGAGAAAGTAAACAGTTTTATCCAAAAGCTTCTTACCGACGATGTTCTAACGAGAGTTCAGCAGTTGAAACCTCTTGCAGATGAACTAGGGCTTACTATGGCTCAGTTTGCATTGGCTTGGGTTCTTCAGAACAAGAACGTTTCAAGTGCAATTGTTGGAGCAACAACGCCTGAGCAGATCACCAGCAACCTAGGTGCTGTTGGAGTTGAAATTCCAAAGGAAATCATGGACAAGGTAACTGAGCTTATGGCTCCGATTGCAGTGACCGATCCTCGTGAAACAAAAGCTCCAGAAACTCGCCTAGTTTAGTTTTTGTTGACTGCCCTGGCCCATAGTGGGCCGAGGTAAACAAAACCGGTGTAACCCTGAACCAGATTCGCACCTGCATTTAATCTCTGTAGCAGTTGCTCGTGAGTTTCAACACCACCAACAGAAATTACAACCTGGTTTGCATTTAGGTTTTTGCGAAGGACTTTCAGCACCTCTAACGAACGATTACTAAGTGGCGGACCAGACAAACCTCCAGCACCCATGGCTGCAACATCTGATGCTGTTGTCTGAAGATTCTCTCTAGAAATCGTTGTGTTAGTTCCAATTACTCCAGCAAGATTCAATTCTTTTGCAAGATTGGCCACTTCAATAATGTCCTCATCAGCAAGATCTGGAGCAATCTTGACAAGCACAGGCTTGCCTAGAGACTTATCAATAACTGCCTTAAGGATTGGGCGAAGTGAAGCTACCTCTTGAAGAGATCGCAATCCCGGAGTGTTTGGTGAGGAGACGTTTACGGCTATGTACTCAGCGTAAGGAGCTAGAAGTGCCGCACTCTTTTCATAATCTGCAACTGCATCTTTGACATCAACCACTCTGCTTTTTCCAATGTTGATTCCAATTATTGGAAGCTTCTGATTTGATGAACGTAGTTTTTCTAAACGCTTAGCAATTACCTCTGCTCCGTCGTTGTTGAAACCCATGCGATTGATTAGCGCTCGGTCTTTCTTCAAACGAAAAAGACGAGGAGCATCATTACCTGATTGCGGGATAGCTGTGACTGTTCCAATTTCAACGTGTGAGAAGCCAATCTCCCCTAAAGCTCTAATTGCAATTGCGTTCTTATCAAAGCCAGCTGCTAAACCAAAAGGTCCTTCAAAGCTCAAGCCCATCGCTTCTACTCTGGTGCTCTTGATCTTCGACAATAACTTGGTTAGTCGAAGTGCTGATGCTGCTCTAATTGCAAACATCCCTAGATGATGGGCGGTTTCAGGATCTAGTCTGGACAGGAATAGGCGAAAGAGCGTTGGGTAAATCATTCTCTTAGGTTACCTTTACCTTCGACTAATAGGCGGAAATGGAAATGGGTCGACTTCAGTTTCGAAGTCGACCCATTCTCAATTTAGATTTAGCTACAACCGCTTGTTGATCCACAACCTTCGCAGACGTGGCATGAGCCCGAAGGTCTCATCTTGATTCCACAGCTGAAGCAAAGAGGTGCATCAGATTCGGTTCCCTGCAGCATGTCAAACAGTTCAGCTGAAGAGTGAACCTGACGAGCAGACTCGGTGTGAACTTCTTCAACCTTTAGTTCGATTACAACTGGGGTTTCAACAACTGCAGCTGCTTCAACAGGTGACTCAGCGATAGCTGGGTATGAACCCGCATCAAGAGTTGCTGTGCGCTCTGAAGCGGTGTTGATACCCAATGCTTGACGAGTTTCAGTTGGTAGGTAATCAATTGCTAGACGACGGAAAATGTAGTCCATCAATGACTTAGCCATACGGATGTCCTTGTCATCAGTCAAACCTGCTGGCTCGAATGATACGTTGGTGAACTTCTGTACGTAAGTTTCTAGTGGCACACCGTACTGGAGACCAATTGAAACTGCGATTGAGAATGCATCCATAACACCGGCAAGAGTTGATCCCTGCTTACCTAGCTTTAGGAATACTTCACCTAGAACACCATCTGGGTAAGTACCTGCAGTCATGTAACCTTCTGCTCCACCAACAGTGAATGAGGTGGTTGATGAAGGACGTGACTTAGGTAGACGCTTGCGCACTGGGTGTGAAAGCTGAACTGGGTTAGCTTCAGCTGGTGCAGCCTTCTCTTCAACCTTTGCCTTAGCATCGCTAAGCGGCTGACCAACCTTACAGTTGTCGCGGTAAATTGCTAGAGCCTTTAGACCATACTTCCAGCCCTGGAAATAAATTTCCTTGACTTCTTCGATGGTTGCAGTCTCTGGCATGTTTACAGTCTTTGAGATCGCACCTGATAGGAACGGCTGAACTGCAGCCATCATTCTCACGTGACCCATTGGCTCAATCGCACGGATACCAACAGCTGTATCGAAGATCGCGTAGTGCTCGGTCTTTAGACCAGGAGCGTCTACTACGTGTCCGTTTGTGCTGATGTGATCGATGATTGCTTCGATGGTCTCCTGAGAGTAACCAAGTCTGTGCAATGCAAATGGAATTGTCTGGTTGACAATCTGCATTGAACCACCGGTTGAGAGCTTCTTGTACTTCACTAGTGAGAAGTCAGGCTCGATACCTGTGGTGTCACAGTCCATCATGAATCCGATTGTTCCGGTAGGTGCAAGCAATGAAGCCTGTGAGTTACGCCATCCGTTTGATGAACCGATCTGAGTGTTAAGTGCCCACTGACGTGTAGCGTGCTCTAGAACTGAACGGTCAACCTCTGAAACTGAACGTAGGTTAGCGTTTGCTGCCTCGTGCTTACGCATGATGCGGTCGTGACCTGGCTTGTTGTGTAGGTAGCCATCGTAAGGACCAACAACACCAGCAAGTTCAGCTGAACGACGGTAAGAAGCTGCTGACATCAATGATGTGATTGCAGCTGCTAGAGCCTGTCCTTCTGTGCTGTCGTAAGGTAGACCGATTGCCATTAGCAATGCACCAAGGTTTGCGTAACCAATACCTAGTTGACGGTAAGCACGTGTGGTCTCACCAATCTTCTCGGTTGGGAAGTCCGCGAAACAGATTGAGATATCCATTGCAGTGATGATCAGCTCTGAAGCCTTTGTGAACTTCTCGCTGTCGAATGAACCGTCTGGGTTCAAGAACTTCAACAGGTTCAAGCTCGCTAGGTTACATGATGAGTTGTCCAAGTGCATGTACTCAGAACATGGGTTAGACGCTGTGATGCGACCTGATTCTGGAGTTGTGTGCCAGTCGTTGATGATGTCGTCGTACTGGATACCTGGGTCCGCACATGCCCATGCAGCATAGGCAATCTTGTCCCATAGCTCGCGAGCATCTACTTCTTCAATAACTTCACCGTTTGTGCGAGCACGTAGACCGAAGTTTGTGCCACGCTCAACAGCTGTCATGAACTCTTCGTTCACACGAACTGAGTTGTTTGCGTTCTGGTACTGAACAGAGTTGATGTCCTTGCCACCAAGCTCCATGTCGTAACCAGCATCGCGTAGTACGCGAATCTTGTCCTCTTCGCGAGACTTGGTCTCAATGAATTCTTCGATGTCTGGGTGATCAACATCTAGAACAACCATCTTCGCTGCACGACGTGTTGCACCACCAGACTTGATTGTTCCTGCAGATGCATCAGCACCACGCATGAATGAAACAGGACCTGAAGCAGAACCACCTGATGAACGAAGAAGTTCCTTTGAAGAACGGATACGTGAAAGGTTTAGACCTGCACCTGATCCACCCTTGAAGATCATTCCCTCTTCGCGGTACCAGTTAAGAATTGATTCCATTGAGTCATCCACTGACAAGATGAAACAAGCTGAAACCTGCTGTGGGCTTGAGGTACCAACGTTGAACCACACTGGTGAGTTGAACGCGAATACCTGGTTTAGAAGCATGAAGGTTAGTTCGTGCTCGAAGATGGTTGCGTCTTCTTCAGTTGCGAAGTAACCGTGGTCACGTCCACCCTGTGTGTAGGTCAAGACAACACGGTTGATCAACTGACGAAGGCTGAATTCACGCTCTGGTGTTCCTAGTGCGCCACGGAAGTACTTTGTGGTCACGATTGTTGAAGCGTTCAAGCTCCAGAATTCCGGGAATTCAGCGCCACGCTGTTCGAAGATGGTCTCGCCAGTCTTCCAGTTGGTCTGAACTACATCACGGAACTCCCAGTTAACCTGGTCGTACGGGTGAACGCCTTCGGTGGTGTAAATACGCTCAATCTTGAGCCCTTTTCTCCCCTGAGCCGCACCAGCGTCAGTGTAAGCCGATGTATCGGTCATTGTGTTGCCTTTCTTTTAGTTTTTAGCTTTTTTATGTTTTGTAATCGCATTCGACTAGGTCGACTGCGAAACCTGGTTTTCGCGCTCAACCTTGAGCACAGCAATTGCTGCTTCGAAATCTTCTAATGTTTCCCAGCCCTGATAGACGCTTGCGTATCGCATGAACGCAACCTCATCAAGGGTTCTAAGTGGGCCAAGAATGGCTAAACCAACTTCTTGAGCCTCAACCTGGGCTGCTCCGGTAGCTCGAATTGTCTCTTCTACTGTCTGAGCAAGCATTGCTAGATCGGCCTCACTCACAGGACGACCCTGGCAAGCCTTTCTGACACCGTTGGCGATTTTGTCGCGGCTAAACGGTTCTGTGGTTCCCCCGCGCTTAACTACCGAAAGACTCGAGGTTTCAGTAGTTGAAAACCGAGATCCGCACTCAGGGCACTGTCTACGACGGCGAATTGAGCTGCCATCGTCTGTAGTCCTTGAATCCATTACCCTGGAGTCCGCATAGCGACAGAATGGGCAGTGCATGTTTTCCTCCTTTTGTAGGGTATTTCGACCATTTTTACTGGGTAGAGAAACCAATATACACACAAGATGTGGTGATATTTACGTTTCCCGTCCCTATATCTTGTGGTTTGGGTGACTTTCATGCCTGTATTTGTAATTGTCGGCGTGTTGCCCTAATAAATCAAGGTTTAAGCCCAAAAACCCTAACCTTCAACCAAAGAATTAACCTTTTCGTTACATAAAGAAAAGTCTTGGTTTTTTACTGAAAACGGATTTTTATCGCTTCACCGTGAGCTTCTAAGCCCTCTGAATCTGCGATAGCGACTACGTTAGTTGAGACCTCTGACAGGGCTGTTTCGCTGTATTCGACGACCTGTTGAGGCCTTAGGAAGGTGTGTACACCCAAACCTGAGCCGAATCTAGCTTGCCCGCCGGTTGGTAGCACGTGATTTGAACCAGCTAGGTAATCCCCCAAAGAAACTGGTGAGAAACTTCCCAAGAAAATGGCTCCAGCATTCGAAATCTGGCTTGCCAGCTGGCTATTTTGTCTGGTTTGGATCGACAGGTGCTCGGTGGCATAGAAATCTGCCACCCTGGCAGCCGAATGCATGTCTCTAACCAACACCAAAGCGCTCTGTTGGCCCTTCAGAGCCTCCAAAATCCTTGATTTGTTTGGTGCTGCTTCAACCTGTTTAGCAAGCTCTACAGCCACCTTGTCGATGAATTCTTTAGAGTCTGAAACCAACACTGCAGCAGCAAGTTCATCGTGTTCAGCCTGAGAAATCAGATCAGCTGCCACATAGCCAGGATTAGCTGAATCATCGGCTAAAACCATAATCTCGGTAGGTCCAGCTTCTGAATCGATAGCTATGACGCCTCTCAGCATGCGCTTAGCCGCTGCCACATAGACATTTCCAGGTCCTGTTACCAGATTCACTGGTTCTAAACCAATTTCAGGCACTCCGTAGGCAAACGCTATGACAGCTGCTGGTCCTCCGATTGTGAAGACATCCCTAACTCCCAGAAGTTCAGCGGTAGCAAGCACAGTTGGGTTTGGTCTGCCACCAAAAGCGGCTTGGCCGGGGGTTGCTATGGCTATCTTCTTCACACCTGCAGCAAGTGCAGGCACTACATTCATGATCACACTCGATGGGTACACAGCCTTACCGCCTGGAACATAGAGACCAACCGAGTCAACTGGTTGATACCTTTGTGAAACGCTCGCCCCAGGTGCTAGTTCTGTTGAGAAACCTTTAGGTAGCGACTGAATTGCAACTTTTCTAACTCTTTCAATCGCAATTTCAAGTGATGACCTCAAGTTTGGGTCGAGGTTAGCTAGAGCATTTTTGAGTTCTGCTTCAGAAACTCGAATTGGGTCAATGTCTATTCCATCAATGTCTTTGGCAATGGCCTTTATGGCGTTAGAACCGCCTGATCGAATCTTTTCAACAAGAGGACGAATAATTTCAACTGCTGAATCTAAATCCAGAGAAGCTCTTGGGATGTCCTGCAAAATCTGGTCAGGAGAAATTTCGCTGTTACTGAGATCTAAAAATCTAATCAAATTACTCAAAGCGAAAACTTCCTGTTAGTTGCTCTATTTTAGGACAACTCTTTGAAGAATCATTCAACTTCGTCTCGGCTAGGTTAACCTTGAACTCGGACAAGAAAGTAAAGCCATGGAAATCATCCCAAACAGCACCGAAGCCCTGAAGCAGGCATTTAGACGTCACGCCTCGGGTGTTTGCGTCATAACGATAAATGGTGTCGATGGAGCTCCTGTTGGCTTCACCGCTACTTCAGTCACTTCTCTTGGGTCAGACCCAGCATTAGCAACCTTTAACGTTGCTCGAGGAGCAAGTAGCTGGCCAGCTTTGAAATCTTCTGAGTTTGTGTCAATTCAAATGCTCAATGAATCTTCACTGCAACTTGCACAAAAGATGAGCCAAGATCACACCAAGAGATTCTTAGATGATGACTGGTTTGTTCATGAAAAAACTGGCTTACCGATATTCAACAACGTGAATGCAGTTCTAATCGGAAGAATAATTCAAAGACACGAGGTCGCAGCAAATGCTGTAATCGTTGTTGAGATTATTGAAGGCCTATTGGCCGAAGAGCTCCCCAGCTTGCTCTACCACCAAAGGGGCTACGTCATCCCCGGCGATAGGCTCTAGCCCTTCTTCGTTTTGAACTTCAGAAAGTTCAACTAAGTTATCCAAAGCTGATGTTCCAAAATGTTGCTTCACTTCAGAAATTAGTGCATCCCCAACATATACTTTGTGCTTCAATCTGTAAGGCGTCACACCAGTACTTGATTTCATAAGTAGTTGAACTTCGGTTTGACCTGGGTATCTCTTGAAGATTCCATCCAAAATTTCAACATTCTTATTTGTGGCTAGATGTTCTGGAATACTGATCTTTAATGGACCAACAAAGTTAGATTCTTCTTTTTCCAAAACTCTAATGTCATAGACATTTAGTGAGAAGCCATCATCTCTTGGACGCATCTTGCCTCGGATGGCAACCATGGTATCTACGTTCAACTTGTCAATGTGTTCTTGATAGGTCTTATTGAAAATCATTAGGGTAACTTCACCTTCAAGATCTTCGATTGTCAGGTTCGCATAAATGTTTCCGGACTTACGTGCGGTCTTGACCTCAACTGCCGTGATTAATCCAGCCAGAGTCACTGCCTCTGTGTCAACGAAGTTAGTTCTTGAAATGAATGAATCGATAGTTTCGGTTGCGCTACTGCGTAGTCTGCTCTCTGCTCCTTGCAGTGGATGAGCACTGACGTATAGCCCTAGCATCTCTCGCTCTAAGCTCAGTAGCTGACGTTGAGGCCACTCAGCAAGATTTGCAATCTTGTAGCTAGTCTCTTCTGAATCAAAATCACCAAACAAATCACTGTCGCCAGTTGATTTAGATTTCTTTGCCTTTATCTCGGCAGCAATGATTTCCTCGTGAGCTTCAAACAGAGCTCTTCTGGATACTCCAAACGAATCGAATGCTCCTGCTTTGATAAGGGATTCGATTACTTTCTTAGTGCAAACAGATGCAGGAACCTTAGAAACGAAATCCTGGAAGGATTCGAATCTTCCTTCAGTTTCTCTGGTTCTAACTATTTCTTGAACAACACCAAGACCTACATTTCGAATAGCTTCCAAACCAAAACGAATGTCTTTACCAACAGCTCTAAAGTCTGCAATTGAGTCATTCACATCAGGAGCTAACACCTGAATTCCAGATCTTCTTGCTTCGCTTAGATAGACCCCAAGACGATCTCTAGAACTTCTAACTGAAGTCAGCAGAGCTGCCATGTATTCCTGAGGGAAGTTAGCTTTCATGTATGCAGTCCAGTAGGAAAGAACTCCATAGGCAGCACTGTGTGCTTTGTTGAACGCATAGTCCGCGAATGGAAGCAAAGTGTCCCAGAGTTTTTCGACAACAACATCACTGAAACCGTTTTGCTTCATACCTGCAGCAAAGCTTGCCTTTTGTTCATCTAGAACATCTTTGAGCTTTTTACCCATTGCGCTTCGCAGAGCATCCGCCTGAACTAGAGAGAAGTTAGCAACCTTCTGCGCTACCGCCATAACCTGCTCTTGATAGACAATCAAGCCGTAGGTTGGATCAAGAATATCAGACAGTGGACCTTCAAGATCTGGGTGGATTGAAGTTGGTTGCTCGTTACCGTTCTTTCGGTGAGCATAAGAAGTGTGCGAACCAACACCCATAGGTCCTGGTCTATACAAAGCAATAGCTGCCGAGATGTGCTCGAACTTAGATGGCTTCAAAATCTTTAGAAGCGATCTCATCTGACCGCCATCAAGCTGGAACACTCCAAGAGTTTCACCTCTAGAGAGCATCTCGTAAGTTAGTTGATCTCCATCTAGGTCAAGATCTTCAAGCACAACTGTTTCACCTCGGTTAGACAAAGCATTCTCAATTGCTTTATCTAGAACCGTTAGGTTACGAAGCCCTAGGAAGTCCATCTTCACAAGCCCTAGATCTTCACAAGGCTTCTGAGCGAAGGCGGTTATGATTGCGCCATCATCGTCTCTTCTAATTACTGGAATCACATCCATCAGAGGTACTGCAGACATGATTACACCGGCAGCGTGAACGCTTGTCTGACGCTTTAGACCTTCAAGACCTCTTGCCAGTTCAAATACTTTTCGAGCATCAGGATCTTCTTCAAGGATTCTTCTGAACTCCGCTGCTTCCTTGTATCTGCTCTTGGAGTCAGAGCTGGTAGAAGCTGCAGCGATAACTACAGGTTCAAACTCGATTGTCTCTTCTTCAAACTCTTCGTCGGTAGGTTCTTCAACTACAACTTCAGCAACTGGCTTTAGCTTTGGATCTTCGACCATTTCGCGAAGAGTCATTTCCTTACCCAAAATCATTGGTGGCATTGCCTTGGTTAGTTTCTCACCGACCGAGTAATCCATTCCCAAGACTCTTGCTGCGTCTTTAAGGCTCTGCTTTGCCTTAATGGTTCCGTAAGTAATGATCTGAGCAACTCTGTCATCACCGTACTTCTCGGTAACGTATCTAATCACTTCTCCACGACGACGATCATCGAAGTCAACATCGATATCGGGCAAGCTCTTTCTGCTTGGGTTTAGGAATCTTTCAAAGATAAGACCGTACTTGATTGGATCAAGTGCAGTAATACCCAATACGTAAGAAACAAGTGAGCCCGCAGCTGAACCACGACCGGGACCGACTCTGATGCCCTGTGCTCTAGCCCAAGAAATAAAGTCAGCTACCACTAGGAAGTAACCAGGGAAGTTCATGTTCTTGATTACTTCAATTTCGTAAGCAATACGCTCTTGATACTCAGGAGCAATGTTGGTGCCGAAGCGCGCCTTCATTCCAGCTAATACTTCTTGCTCAAACCAAGTGCTTTCGGTGTGACCTGCAGGAACTTCAAATCTAGGCATTAGGTTGCGCTCTTCAAACGAGATGTTTGAGCGTTCTGCAACTAGCAGAGTGTTGTCACAAGCTTCAGGGAAATCAGCAAACAGCTCTCGCATCTGTCTTGCACTCTTCAGGTAATAACCTTCACCATCAAACTTGAATCTCTTCTCATCATTCATATGAGTTCCAGTTTGAAGACAGAGCAGAGCTTCTTGAGCTTCAACGTGACCTGGTTCTGTGTAGTGAAGGTCATTGGTAGCTAGAAGTGGAATACCTAGGTCTTTAGAGAGCTTGATTAGATCATCAAATGATCTTCGTTCAACGTTTGCACCGTGATCCATGATTTCGATGAAGTAGTTTTCTTTACCGAAGATATCTCTAAACTCAGCTGCAGTTTCTAAAGCTTCTTTGTATTGACCTAAACGCAGTCTTGTCTGAACTTCCCCACCGGCACAGCCCGAGGTAGCAATAATTCCCTTGGCGTGCTTGGCAAGAAGTTCTCGGTCCATTCTTGGCTGGAAGTAGTAACCCTCTAACCAAGCATGAGAACTGAGCTTGAATAGATTCATCATGCTGTCGTTGTCAGTTGAAAGCATGGTCAGGTGAGAATAAGAACCTTTAGAAAGATCATCTTCTCCACCATCAGCCCAATAGGTTCGAGTTTTATCAAGTCTTGAACCAGGTGCTAGATAGGCCTCAATACCAATGATTGGCTTGATGCCTCTTTTGGTTGCTTTCTGCCAGAACTCGTAAGCTCCGAAGTTGTTACCGTGATCTGTGATGGCAATGGCAGGCATTTCAAAGTCAACGGCTTTATCAAGTAGTTCATCAATCTTGGCTGCTCCATCAAGCATGGAGTAATCCGTATGCACGTGAAGGTGCACAAAGTTATCGCTACTTGATGTCATTGACTTACTTATCTTTTGTTTATGTGGCTCGGGGAAATAGCCTAACTTGACCCGCTGTCATACTATTTCAGGCTCGCAGCCTATAGGGCTTCAACCAGAGATAAACAGCATCTTTCGCCAAGTCATCTTCAAACGAGTTGTGAAGATTCCCTATTGGCTTACTTGTTTGCCAACCCTAATTTTTGACCACAATCTTTCATGAAAGTAGTAAAGGACAAACTCGGCGAGCGAGCCAAATAGGGTTATCGTTACAGCCTTTATAGCGTCCCCTGTGAGTGCCCAGGAAATAAAAAACAGAACTATTTCGTGGCTGATTATGTAGCTCGTGCTCTTCAAGATGGCTCGGAGCCTAGTTTCATCTGGTTTTGTCATTTGTGTTTTCTATCCTCAAGTCGTGCGAAGTACCTCTAGGGCGTGGGCAAGATCTTCAGGGTAAGTGCTCTCAAAGGAAACGTATTCGCCCTTGGTTGGGTGGATAAAACCGAGTTTCATGGCATGTAGCCACTGTCTTTCAAGACCTAGTCTCAAAGCTAGTTTTGCATCACAGCCATACAAGCTATCCCCTGCAAGCGGGTGCTTGAAGGCAGCTAGGTGAACCCTAATCTGATGAGTTCTTCCTGTTTCTAATTCAATCTCCAATAGCGATGCTGCTTGGAATGCTTCTAAGGTCTTGTAGTGAGTGATGGATGGTTTTCCATCTTGGGTGACAGCGAACTTATATTCGTGCTTTAGATGTCTACCGATAGGTGCATCAATCGTTCCAGCACTTGGATCAGGGTGTCCTTGAGCTAGTGCGTGGTAAGTCTTGTCCACTACTCGATCACGGAAGGCTTGCTTCATTCTGCTGTAGGCAATCTCAGTTTTAGTTAGAACCATCAATCCGCTAGTTCCAACATCCAGACGAGAAACTATTCCCTGTCGTTCAGCTACTCCACTGGTTGACATTTCAATACCAAGAGCAAGAAGTGCTCCTCCAACACTTGGTCCATCCCAACCAACAGATGGATGGGCAGCTACTCCTGCAGGCTTATCAACCACAACAATGTCGTGATCTTGATAAACAACTTTTAGACCTTCAACATTTTCAGCTACTAAAGCCAAAGCTGGTTTTGGTTTAGGAAGCGATATGCGCAGCCAGGCATCAGGAACTAAAGAATCTGATTTAGAAATCAATTGGTCGTTCTGTTGAACAAGTCCATCTTCAATCATCGCTGCAACTGCTGATCTGGACATTCCGAGAAGCTTTGCGATTCCTGCATCTGCTCTTGAACCAGCTAGACCTTCAGTGACTTGGACTAACTTCTCTTCATTCACTTGGATCCGCCAAATTTATCTCCACGAACCAAGCGAAGAGCAATAAGGAATGCTGCTGAAGAAATTGCCATGTCGGCGATATTGAATATCGGGAAGTTGAAAGGTATCTGGATGAAATCAACTACGTGACCGTTAGGGAAACCTGGTTCTCTAAACAATCTGTCGATTAGGTTTCCACCAACTCCACCCAGAGCAAACCCACCTAGCAATAACCAACCTCTAGTTCTGAACTTGGGGCCTACCCAAAGCAAGAAAAGACAAGCTAAAGAAGCCAACAAGGTGAACACCCAGGTGTTTGCTCCACCAAGGGAGAAGGCCGCCCTGTCGTTGAATGCCAGAGTGAAGTTCAGAACTTCTGGAATTACAGGAACTGGTTCGTAGAGCTCAAGAAACTGTAGTGCCAATGATTTAGTTAGTTGATCTAAAGTGATGACGCTAATCGCCACACCCAGAAAAGTTAGGGTCGCTTTGTTGAAAGGCTGCCTAGTAGTCAACTAATTAGATTTGGAAAGTTTGGTTGGCAATTTGGTTAGGACCAGTTGAGGTCTTAGGAGCTGTTGAGTTAGCAGCCTCAAGATCGCTTAGCTGACCTTCGATGTATGACTTGAGCTTTGCTCTGTAGTCTCTTTCGAAGTTACGAAGTGTCTGTAGGTCGTTTTCAGCCAAAGCCTTCTCTTGCTCAAGTCTTGACATGTCTGCTCTGTGCTGAGCTTCTGCTTCTCTAACAATTCTTGCTGCTGTTGCATGACCTTCAGCAACTAGTGCATCACGCTTTTCAAGACCTTCACGAACGTGTTCTTCGTGAAGCTTACGAGCAAGCTGTAGCAAGTTGTTGGTGTTGTTTCCTTCGAAGGAACTCAAATCAGCCGCTGCCTGAGGGAAGGCTTCGTTGTCTGTTGTTGAGTCTGGGATTGAAGCTTCTGCGGTGTTGACCTGCTGAACTAGACCCGCTCCAGATCTCTGAAGCTCTGTTAGACGACCATCAGCTGCCAATAGGCGCTGTCTTAGGTCCTCGTTCTCCTGTGACATGCGACGCATCTCAAGGACGATCTCATCTAGGAAGTCATCAACTTCATCCTGGTCATAGCCTTCACGGAATTTGGTTGGCTGGAATCTCTTGTTTACGACATCTTCTGGAGTCAACGGCATCGCAATCTCCCTATTCTTCTCTGCCACACAATCATGTGGTCTTGGACAAAAGTTAAGGTTACCCTACCTCGGCAAACTAGATGAGTGTTCTTAACAGGAACTCTAGAACTATCAACAGGACGAAAACAGCCAATATTGACAGGTCTATGTAAGCTCCACCCACCCTCACAGGCTTGATTATCTTGGAAAGTGGCTTGATTACCCAGTCTGTAAGGGTAAATGTGAGTTCTGCCAAGATCAGGAAAATACCCTTTGGTCTGAACTTAGGGTTTAGATCCCTTACCCATTCAATAATGATTCGGGCAAGCAAAATGATTCGGAAGATCTCTAGAACATTGAGAAGAATTACAGCAATTTGCGACAAAACTTCTCCGGGCTAAGGACGTACTATAAGGCGGTCGCCTTCAGCTTCAAGCACGTCATCAGCGTCAGGATCGATGTCAACGCCATAAGGAGCTAGAAGGTAAACAGTCTCAGCCACGCGCTTTGACTCGCCTAGAAGACCTGCTTTAAGCCCTGCCATGAAGTCAACAAGTCTTCTGGTCTCACCATCGCTCAATAGGTGAACGTTAACAATCACAGGTGTGCCTTCACGAAGAAGTTCTGCGATTAGTCCTGCCTCTGAATAAGAAGAAGGAGTTACGGTTTCGATGCTTGCAACTTCGTTGCCGCGTCTTGACGGTCTAGGAGCTTTCGCACGAGGTGCTGATCCTCTTGATTCAGAGCTAGCTGGTGCTTTATCTGATCCGGGCATGAGGAAGTTCTTTAGACTACTTGTAAAACTAGACATAGTGTCTCCTTTGGTAAACCCCGACTATTCAAGGTTAAACCCAATAACTAACGCTTTCCAGTAATTGCTGTGCCTATTCTCAAGTGTGTCGCACCAAAGCCAATAGCCTCTTCAAAGTCCCCAGACATGCCTGCTGAGATGAAGGTAGCCGCCTTAGAAAGGGCCTGCACTTCCTGGCTAGCCTTCAAGATTCTGGCGAAGTCCGCGGCTGGCTCGACATCCAGACCAGCTACCCCCATAACTCCCAATAGCTTGAGTTGAGGCACAGCCAGAACCTGCTCAGTGAACTGGGTTAGGTCTTGTAGCTCAACTCCGCCCCTATTTGGGTCATCCGTGAGGTTGAGTTCAATAAACACCTCAAGGGTCTGCTCTGGGGTCTTGGCTAGCTGTTTGGCTAGTTCTTTGAGCAAGGAACCGCGATCTAGGGAATGCAATACAGAGCTGTAGGCAAGCATTGATCTGACCTTGTTGCTTTGCAGTTGCCCAACAAAGTGCCAAGTGGGAGCAGTTTGACCAGAGGGTAGATTCTCGGCAACCTGAGCTGCCTTTAGAGAAGCTTCCTGATCTTTGTTTTCACCAAACTGGCTTTCACCTAATTTGAGTAATTCAAGAGCTAATTCATAGCCGTGATTCTTGGTAACAACAACCAGTTCAATCTCTTCAGAACTTCTGTTAGCAGCCTTGGCTGCTGCATCAATTCTTTGATGAATTGAGTTGAGTCTGTCTTCGAGGCTGGCTTCCAAAGATCTTTACTTCAAGAAATCAGGAATGTCCATGCCATCGTCAAAGTTTGAACTAGTTTTTCTTTGTTCAAAGTTGAATGGTCTGTTCTGCTCTTCTGAAGCACGTTCTTCTCTAACAGGCTCTGCTACCTCTTCTTGAGGCTCAATGTCTGAAGTTCCAAACCATGCAGGAACGCTAGAGCTAGTTGAACTTTGAACTTCTTCTTCTGGTTCGTAAGCAGGAGTTGGAACTACAGGAATCGAACCTGAGTTAGCAGCTGAGAATGAACTTGGCTTTGAAGCTGGTCTTGGAGTTACTTCATCAAAACCTGCAGCGATAACTGTTACACGGATTTCATCACCCATAGCATCGTTGATTGAGCTACCGAAGTAGATGTTTGCACTTGGGTGAACAATCTCTTGAATCAATCTTGAAGCTTCGTTGATTTCAGCAAGTTTCATGTTTGAAGCAGCTGAGAACTGAATTAGAACACCACGAGCGTTATCAATGCTGTTTTCAAGTAGTGGGTGGTTGATTGCCTGCTCTGCTGCACGCATCGCACGATCTTCACCCTTAGCAGTTCCAATACCCATTAGAGCAGTACCAGCACCTTGCATAACAGCCTTGACGTCTGCGAAGTCCAGGTTCACAAGACCTGTTTCAACAATTAGGTCAGAGATACCTTGAACACCTGCACGAAGAATTTCATCAGCCATGCTGAATGCATCTACAAAACTTAGTTCTGCATCATTTAGTTCAATAAGTTTTTGGTTTGGAACAATGATCAGTGCATCAACTTCAGCTCTAAGTGCATCGATACCAACCTGAGCATTCTCTGCTCTGCGTCTTCCTTCAAAATCAAAAGGACGGCTAACAACACCAACTGTTAGTGCACCAGACTCTTTAGCAATTCTTGCCACCACTGGAGCAGCACCGGTACCGGTACCTCCACCTTCACCAGCTGCAACGAAGACCATGTCTGATCCACGAAGTACTTCTGCAATTTCTTCAGCGTGATCTTCAGCAGCTCTTCTACCAACTTCAGGATCAGCTCCAGCACCAAGACTTCTTGTGCTGGTGCTACCGATTTCTAACTTCACATGTGCTTCTGATTTCAATAGGTCTTGACCATCAGTGTTAATAGCGATGAACTCAACTCCACGGAGTTGCTTTTCAATCATCTGGTTGACCGCGTTACCACCGGCACCACCGACACCAACGACTTTGATGACCGCTAGAAAATTATTCAAACCTGCTTCAGACATGTGCTTCCTTCGATTAGTCCAACATTCAGCAAACCCTAAACCTCAAGTTGAAGGTTAGTGATATTCACCAAATGCATCTGCGCCAAAAAACTAAGCGGTAAAGCACCTAATCCCCTGCTAATCCTTGGGTGTGTCTGGAACTTGCTAGCGGATTACGCTCGGGGTTTCTGGAGAGGAAACATCGAAGGTTGCAGGTATTCGAGCTGGCGTTTTGTAGAGAAGAACTTTTAGAACCCTGGACTTCAATGCGGCCTGAGTTGAATCACCCCAGATGATTGTTTGCTTGTAGTTACCTCTAAGCCTCATGGTCACGTTATCTCGGGTCTTTGCTTGAATGTATTCAATCTTCTCTAGAAGTGAAGCTGGCAGAGCTAGTAGCACGTCGATAGCCTGGGTGTAGTTTTTAGAAGTCTTTGGATCACCGGTAATGATGATGGTTGGAAGTTTCTCAGAACCGTTTGCTACACCCAACCGGATGCCTGAAGGGTCATATAAGAATTCAACTCCATCAGAAACGACGATTGATATCGGAGTTCTTTCAACAATCTTTACTCTGAGTTCATGAGGCGGTTGGCTTACCACTGCAATGCTTTCGATGAGTTTGAACTTCGCTAGATCATCTGCAACATTATGACTGCTAATCATCGGCAACGGTTTGCCGATGTAACCCTTAAGTGCTGCCTGAATTTTTGATTCAGGAACCTTGTTTTCTCCGATGATAGTTATCTTGTTCACAGCCAAGATTGGAGTGAACATCGTTGAAAGAACAAATAGAACTAGAGCAAGCAATGCTCCCAGAATCGAACGAACAAAGATTTTCTTAACTTGAGATTCTTTAGTGAATCTTCTGACTTCTTTTACTCTTGCTCTGCGAAGCGAAGCAGTGGCTCGAATCTTCTTGAGAGATGGCTTTGCTGGGCCTTTTGCTTTTTTAATTACGGGCTTGATCTTTGGCTTAGCAGTCTTACCTTTAGCCCGTGGAACAGGTTTAGAGTATCTAGGTCGATTCTTTGAAGGTTCCAAGGCTATGCCTCAAGTGCTTTTAGAATTCCTGGAACCTGACGGTACACATCTCCGCAACCCATAGTGATAACAAAGTCACCAGAGAGAGCAATTGCCGCTACTGCAGCTGGAACATCATCCCAAACTGGCACATAATGCATCTTCTCTTGATCGTGATATGCATCGGCAATAAGAGCTCCAGTTACACCAGGTTCAGGGTCTTCTCTAGCTGCGTAAATGTCTAGAACTACAACTTCATCGCTTAGTGCAAGAGCTTCAGCGAACTCTTTGGCAAACAATCTGGTTCTGCTGTAGAGGTGTGGCTGGAAAACTGTTATGAGTCTGCCTGAACCAACTACTGCTCTTGCCGCACTCAGTGCAGCCAGTACCTCGGTTGGATGGTGAGCGAAGTCATCGTAAACCTTCACTCCCCTAACTTCACCGTGCAGTTCAAAGCGTCTCTGTGTTCCATTGAAGGTAGCGATTGCAGCTAATGAAGCCTTTGGATCAAGGCCAAGACCTACAAGAACTGCAAATGCTCCTGCCGCGTTAATGGCATTGTGCTTTCCTGGTACCAGAAGGGTTGCTGAGTAGTTCCCTCCAAAGTAGGAGAGCTCAAAACTTACCCTTGCACCAGATGCATCAAGATTAATGATTCTTACATCAGCACTCTCGTGCTCACCAAAGGTAATGATTCTCTTGTCTTGAATCAGTTTGGTTACTCGAACTGCTCCAGCATCATCTGAGCTGATGGCCACAAAGTCAGATGCACCGTTAGCGAACCTTGCGAATTCTCTTTCAAAATTTTCAAGCGATCCGTAGTGATCAAGGTGATCGGGGTCAACATTAGTGATGAGTGCTACTGCTGTTTGATAGTGCAGGAAAGAGCCATCTGATTCATCGGCTTCAATTACAAAAAGGTCTGTAGAGCCTGAGGCAGCTGATGAACCGTATTCAGCAATAACTCCACCATTCACAAAGCTTGGGTCTTTACCGAGTTGTCTAAGGCCTGTTACAACCATTCCAGTGCTGGTTGTCTTACCGTGAGCACCGGCGACAGAAATTAGCTTCTTGCCAGTAGTCAGGTACTTCAAGGCTTGAGATCTGTGAAGGATTGGTAACTTCTTCTCTTGAGCTAAAACGTACTCAGGATTAGTCGGCCATAGAGCTGATGTGACCACAACCGTGTCAGCATCACCTAAGTTTGCTGCGTCATGACCGATGGCAACATGGGCACCAAGTCTTCTCAGCTCTTCGATGTTGCCAGAATCTCTAACATCGCTACCGGTTACCTTGTGTCCGGATTGGATAAGTAGTCGAGCAATTCCACTCATACCTGATCCACCAATACCAATGAAGTGAATGTGCCCCAGGTGTTCTGGAACTACCTGGCTAAAATCCGGTTTGATGGTCATAAAATCCTCTTGATTTCTCTAAGACTAAATAAGCCTGGCTAGTCTTTGCCCAGCAACACGCCATTTACCAGCTCAAGCAAGCGTTCGGAGCCATCTCTTACTCCAACAGAGAGTGCCTTCTCTCTCATACTCTTAAGCTCCTTGGCATTGCTAATCAGAGGAATTAGATGTGATCGCACATACTCCGGTGTGAATTCTGCATCGGCCACCAGCACCGCTCCCCCTGCTTCAACTAACTCTGCTGCATTTAGCTTCTGCTCACCATTACCAACTGGATATGGAACCAACACAGCTGGAAGTCCAACTGCAGCCAACTCACTAACTGTTGCTGATCCTGATCTAGCAACAGCGAAATCAGCTGCTGCTAGAGCTAAGTCCATGCGGTTGCAGTAGCTAAGTCGGTGATAGCCACCTTGAATCAAATCAGGCAATTCTGCTCTGTTACCAACAATGTGAATAACTTGAATACCTGCAGCCTCAAGCAGTTGTCTAGATGCATCAATAGTTTCGTTGATTCTCTTTGCTCCAAGTGATCCGCCGGTAACCAGCAATGTGGTTAGTTTTGGATCAAGACCGAAGTAAACATCTGCTTCAAATTTCATGTCTGTCTTTGTTATCTCAATAACCTCTTTGCGAAGAGGCATTCCAACTAGAACAGCTTTAGGCAAATCAGTTTTCCTAAAAGTCACACCAACAGCAGAAGCAGTTCTAGCTCCGACTCGGTTGGCATAGCCAGGTAGAGCATTTGCTTCGTGAACAACAAAAGGAATTCCTAGTTCTTTAGCAGCTCGATAAGCCGGTGCACTTGCGTAACCACCAAAACCAACAACAACATCAATGTTCTTTTCCTTTATGTATTGCTTGACCGTTGCAATTGACTTCAAGAACAAAGAAGGGAACTTAAAAAGGTAAGTGTTTATCTTTCTTGGCATTGGCAATCTTGGAACTGTGAGCAGTTCATAGCCACGCTCTGGAACCAGCGTTGACTCAAGGCCTTCTACTGTGCCCAGTGCCCAAACCTTATGCTCGCCCGATTGAGCCATGATTTCATCTGCAAGAGATAGCAGAGGGTTTACGTGCCCTGCTGTTCCTCCACCGGCCAGAAGATAATTGGTCATTTCTTACGTGCTCTTCTTATTGGTCGGTCTTGATCTCTCTCGACAGCAAGCACAACACCAAGTGCCATAAGAACCGCGAGCATTGATGACCCTCCCTTAGAGAAAAGCGGAAGAGGAACACCAATTACAGGGAACAATCCAAGTACAACAGCGATGTTAATGCACGCTTGAATAGTGATCCACAACATAACGCCTGTTACTGCGACTGCACCAAAAGTAGTGGTTGAGTTCAAAGAAACTCTGCGAATGTAGCGAGCGAGCATGAAGAACAAAACCAAAACCACTACAGCTCCAAGTAGCCCAACTTCTTCTCCAACAACGGAGAAAATGAAGTCGTTCTCTACTTCAGGAATCCAACCCCACTTCATCTTTGAATCACCAAGTCCAGTGCCAAATAGACCACCGGATGCAAAAGCCCAAGCTGCCTTATCGGTCTGCCAGTTTGTATCTGCTGCAACTGAATCTGTTTGCCCTAAGAAAGCTAAAATTCGATTCATACGATTTTGACTAGATAACGCGAAACCAAAAGCTAATACCGCACCTGATGCAACAATGAATCCAATATCTCTCATCGGCATCCCGATAAGGAAAGCAAGCGCTACGACAAATGCGATGATAACCAAAGTAGTTCCAAGGTCCTGAGAGCTTGCAAAGATTAAACCTGCAGGCAATATTCCATAGAGTACAAGAGGCAGGGCACCCTTACGCCAATCCCATAACTCATCGAGATTTGGGCTTAACTTCACAGCAAGAGCAAGGATGATTCCAAGTTTCATAAATTCTGAAGGTTGCAAAGTCAACGATCCAAAAGCAAGCCAGTTGGTGTTACCACCAACCGTCTTTCCAATTCCTGGAACCATTACAAGGAATTGCAAAGCAACTGACCCTGCCCAAAAAAGCATTGAGAACTTCTGGATGATCGCTACTGTGCGCATTGAAATAAAAATCATGAAAACTAGCCCAAGAATTGCGGCATAAGTTTGTGATCTAAACTCAGCGAAGGCATCCCCTGTTGCCTTGATTGAGACCACGTTTGAGGCACTTAGAACCATAACCAGACCGCAACCCAACATAAAAACAATTAGCATTGCCAATCTGTAGAACAAAGGTGTCTGGTTCAAGAAGTACCTATCAAACCAAGTTATAGAAGATTGAATTGGGTTTCTAACAAAGTCAGCGATGTTTGTTCTCAAACCTGAACTTTGTGCTGACTTTCGCTTAACTGCCTGTTTTGTATTTGCCATTAGCCCTGAACTTCCTTACGTACTGCTTCTGCAAACTGTTGCCCCCGGTGTGCATAGTCCTTGAACTGATCCATAGACGCAGCAGCTGGAGCAAGAAGAACAGCATCACCATCGGTCGCAATACCTTTAGCAATTCGTACTACTTCACTCATAACTTCACTTGGCTCAGTTTTTACTTCGTGAACTTGAGTGTTAGGCGAATGTTTCGCTAATGCTTCTAGCACTGGCTCTGTGTCCAAACCAATAACAATTGCCGCTTTTAGTTTTGAGGAATACTTGGCAACTAAAGCGGAGATGTCCACACCCTTTAGTAGTCCACCAACTACCCAAACAACTGAATCGAATGATGAGAGTGCAGCTGCTGCTGCGTGAGGGTTAGTCGCCTTTGAGTCATCAACCCATTCGATGCCATCTTTTCTCAAGACAAGTTCAATGCGGTGATGATCTAGCTGGAACTCTTGAAGTGCTCTAGCAATTTCATGAGGCTGCACTCCTGCTGCTCTAGCTAGAGAAGCAGCAGCAGCAATGTTAGACATTAGGTGAGGACTTACGATAATGCTTTCATTGAGGTCATTGAGAGTTGCAAGCTCTAGTGCCTCAGAGGCATCATCAACAAAAGCTCTATCAACCAAAATGTCTTCAACCCAGCCAATTTCATTCGGTGCTGGAGTGTTTACTGTGAAGCCAACTGCTTGAGCCTCATCGGTGTTGGTTGCCTTTGCTAATAGTTCAGAAGTTTGTTTGTCTCCTACGTTATAAACACAGCAGAGCTTGGTGTTGTTATAGATCTTTCCCTTGGTCCTGCCATACTCCTGCATTGAACCATGCCAATCCAAGTGGTCTTCTGCCAGATTCAGTACTGTGCTGGCTAAAGGTTCGATGTGATTCGTATAGTGCAATTGGAAACTGCTTAGTTCAACTGCAAGAACTTCAAACTCTGCAGGGTCTCTAACTGCATCAAGTATTGGCTTGCCGATGTTGCCGCAGGCAACAGCTCTAATGCCTGCAGATAGGAGCATCTGTTCAACTAGTTGCGTGACAGTCGTCTTGCCATTAGTTCCGGTGATGCAAATCCACTGAGAAGGTTTTCCAAACTTGTCTCTCACTCGCCAAGCAAGATCAATGTCTGTCCAGATTTCAATGTCAGCCTCCCCGGCCTGAACTAGAAGAGCATTGTCAGGTTTGATACCTGGAGATGTGACTATTAACTGAGCACCAAATTCACTAAATCTTTTTGCAACTGTTTCAGAGTCTTTCCCAATTAGGGAATCAATTCCTAAGGCATCGAGGATATCGAGAGACTTGTCATCTGCTTTATCTGCAATTACGAGTACTGTCGCACCAAGCTCATTCAAAGTATCGGCAACAGAAAAACCGCTGACACCAAGACCAAAAACTACAGCCTTGAGTTCACTCCAATCAGAGTGCCAACTTTGAAGGTGATCTAGTTTGCTCATGCAACCGAGCCATAAATCCACTCGACGTAGAACAAACCAATTCCAGCCATAACTAGCAATCCACAAATGATCCAGAATCTAACTACTACGGTTACTTCGTTCCAACCCTTTTCTTCAAAGTGGTGATGAAGTGGGCTGTTTAGGAAGATACGTCTTGGTGTGCCAGTGAATGTTCTAGACAACTTGAATACGCTTCGCTGCAAGATGACTGAACCAGCAGAGATAGCAAATAGTCCTCCAACTAGAACCAGAAGCACTTCGGTGCGGGAAAGAATAGCAAGAGCTGCTAGAGCTCCACCTAGACCAAGGGAACCACTATCCCCCATGAAGATTTGTGCTGGGTTGGTGTTGAACCAAAGGAAACCAATTAGAGCTCCAACAATTGCTGCAGCAATAACAGCTAGATCAAGTGGGTCTCTTGTGTTGTAACAGTTAGGAGCGATGTTAGTTACATCACAGGCCTGGTTGAACTTCCAGAAACCGATAACTGCAAAAGCACCGATAGACATAATCAATGAACCGGTAGCAAGACCATCTGCTCCATCAGTTAGGTTCACACCATTTGATGCACTTACTACAAGTAGATAAATCCAGAACAGGAACGCAGCTGCTCCAATCCAAATTGCAATCTCGCCCCAAGACTCTGGAGCAATCTTGGCTAGATCAAATCCAGTGTCTCGGAAAATAGAGATTTCAGTTGATGCAGGAGTTAGTCCAAAAATGTCTTTGTTCTGCAGAGATGCCCAAGCGAAGATAGTTGCAACAAGTATTTGACCTGCAATCTTGTAGAGACCTTTTAGTCCAGCTGTGTTTTGTCCACGAACCTTTAGATAGTCATCAATGAAGCCAACCAGACCAAGACCAACCATCATGAACATAACTAGTAGAGCTGAGTAAGTTGGTGGCTCACCATTTACCATCTTTGCTACAAAGTAAGAGGCAACAGCACTGAGAATGATTCCAATTCCACCCATGCTTGGAGTTCCACGTTTTATTAGGTGAGTTGAAGGACCATCAACTCGAACTATCTGACCCCAACCAATTTTCTTGAACAACCAAATCAGAACGGGTGTGATGACAAGAGAAAGCACAAGCCCTAAAAGCCCTGCAAGTAGTAGTGCTCTCATTAGTTCTCCTTCAAGAGGTCATCGCCAAGAAATCTTAGATTCGCTGACTTTGAAGATTTCACTAAGACGATTTCGTCTCCTGTAAGCATTTCACGCAGATAGCCAAGAGCGTTGGAGATTTCATCGAAATACTGAGATTCCCCGTCCCATGAACCCTCTTGAGATGCTCCCATGTGGATCAATTTGGCACCTTTACCAACAACAACTACCTGGCCTAGGTTCAATCGCACAGCAATTCGCCCAATAGCATCATGCTCATGGGCTGAGAACTCTCCTAGTTCGGCCATCTCACCCATAACAGCAACTGTCTTCTTGCCTGAGATCCTGCCTAATTGAGCAAGAGTCTGAAGAGCTGCTCTCATCGAGTCTGGGCTGGCGTTGTAAGCATCGTTGATCACTGTCACTCCAGATTCAGCGATACCCAATTCCATGCGCCACTTCTCCGCTAGCGTCATTCCTTCAATAGCTTCAATTGCTAGTTTGCGATCAACACCAAGAATCTCACCGGTAGCTAGAGCAGCAAGTGCGTTATAGACGTGATGCTCACCAAGGATTTGAAGATTTACCTTTGACTTGGTTCCATCAGGTGTTGAATACTCAAAACTTGTGCCAGACAAATTGATTGCTACATCGGATGCTGAATAGTCACTGCCTCCACCAAGACCGAAGGTAATCACTTTTGCTTTAGTTCTACTAACCATGTTCATTACACGTTCATCATCAAAATTAAGAAGTGCTATTCCAGTTGGAGCAAGTTCTTCAACTAGTTCTGCCTTAATGTTTTCGGTAATCTCAATTCCACCAAATTCACCTGCGTGGGCAAGACCGACTTTAAGTTCAATGCCAAGATCAGGTTCACACATCTCAGCCAAGTACTTAATAGTTCCAGGACCACCAGCACCCATCTCAACAACTAGGAATCTAGTTTGCTCATCAATCTTGAGCATGGAATATGGTGCACCAACTTCATTATTGAAAGACTCTTCTGGTGCGATAATTTCACCAGCAGTTGAGAGTACCTCTCGCAACATGTTCTTAGTAGTTGTCTTACCGTTTGATCCAGTTACCCCAATTACCTTCAACTGCCCAAGAGCTTTTACTTTTGCTACTACATGCTTGGCAAGTAGACCAAGAGCATGCACTGAATCTTTCACCACTAACTGAGGCACAGTGCTACTAACTTCATGTTCAACAATTAGGGCTACTGCGCCATTTGCTATCGCACTTGAAACAAACTCATGCCCGTCTGTGACTTCGCCCGGTTTAGCAACAAACAATGATCCAGCTTTGATGTGTCTTGAATCTGTCTCAACAGAACCTGAAACTATAACTGTTCCATCGCCAATTAGTTTGGCTTCAATGGCTTCTGCAATCTCGTGCAAGCTAATGGCTATCATTTGTAGCCTGCTTCCTTGAGTGCTTCTCTTGCTTCAGATCTTGCAGAGTATGGAGTTCTCACTCCTTCAATGTCGCGGTAGTCCTGATGACCAGGTCCTGCCCACAAAATTGCATCCCCTGTACCAACTAATGAAACAGCTAAACGAATTGCTGCCTCTGGTGGAGACACCTCATGTATCTCAAGCTCTGGTCTAAATTCGCGTGCAGCTTCAACCAGCGCTTTGCGAATAGAAGCTGGGTTTTCAAATCTTGGATGATGATCGGTAATCACAAGAATGTCACAGCCAGCGGCTGCCACTCTTGCCATCTCAGGTCGCTTAGAAGCATCTCTGTCGCCATCTGCACCAAAGAGCATTAGAACTTTTCCCTTAGTTACTTTTCTAACGGCAGCAAGAGTGTTGAGGAAAGCATCTGGACTATGTCCGAAGTCAACATAAACAAAAGGTGCACCAACCGGTGAAACAAGTTCAGTGCGACCTGGTAGGTAGGCATCAATACCATTGGCTAGAGCCTTAGCAATATCTTTGAAATCATACCCAGCAGTTGCTGCCATGACGATTGCCAATCCCGCATTAGAAGCCATGTGAGCTCCAAGGATTGGAACACTGCTCACAAGCTGTTGCCCTTGAGGACCAGTTAGTTCAAACTCTGTTTTACCAGGTAGCTCAGCCAAGATTCTTACATTCCAGTGCGCACCATCTTCAGGGTTCATAGAGATTGTTGTAACTGGAACTTCACTTCGTTCAGCAATTCTCTTTCCGTAAACAGTGTCTAGACAGACAACAGCTTTCTTGGATTTCTCTTTAGTGAAGAGTTTTGCTTTTGCAGAGAGGTAGTCATCAAAACCGTCATAGTCATCAAAGTGATCGTGGCTGAGGTTTGTAAATCCAGCAACATCAAACACCAAGCCATCAACTCTTAGCTGAGTTAGCGCTTGGGCTGAAACCTCAATAGCAACATCGGTTACACCTTTTTCACGCATTCTTGCGATGAGTGCCTGCATCTCAGGTGATTCAGGAGTTGTTAGACGGCTAACAATAACTTCACCTGCAATGTGTCTTTCAGCAGTGGATGTTAGTCCTGTGGTTCTACCTAGCTGACGAAGTATTCCTTCAAGGAGGTAGCTAGTTGATGTTTTACCGTTTGTTCCAGTCGTACCAAAAAGAAGAGGCATGTTGCCCTCGGTATTTCCATAAACAAAAGCAGCTAACTCCCCTAGGTGTGTTCTAGGTTCCTCTAAACGCATTACCGGAATTGCTATGCCGTGAAGAAGTTCTAATCCCTCTGAATCGGTAACAACTGCAACTGCACCTTGCTCAATAGCTTTAGCGATGAAGTTTGCGCCATGCGTCTTTATTCCAGGCATAGCAACAAATAGATCACCAGGTCTTAGATCTCCGGTGTTCATGCTGATACCTGTGAGCAAGACAGTCTCTGGATTTCCAACTACTTCAAGATTGAATCTCGTAGCGAATACTTCAAGTGGAACAGGAGTGACTAGGTCTGGTCGAAGAATTGGAGGGATTGATTGCTTTGGAGTCATTACTTCCACCTAATCGCAATCTTCTTTGATTTTGTAGTTGATGGCGGCACAGCGTAAGTCTTTAGTACCTGCTTCATAACAGACACAAAACCAGGTGTTGCTCCTAGAGAGTTGCTAACAGTTCTAGATTTGAATGCAGTTACGGCAACGATGTACTTGGGATCTTCAACTGGAGCAAGTCCAACAAAGGAAACAGCAAAGAGTCGACCATAACCTTTACCTTCAGCAATTTGAGCTGTTCCAGTCTTGCCTCCAACACGGTAACCCTGAATTCGTGCGGTCTTACCAATAGAACCAAACTCAACAACTTTCTCAAGCATGTCAATGGTGGTGGCAGCTGTTTCCTCACTGATGACTCTAACTGGAGCATCAACGGCAGTTCTAGTTAGAGTTCCTGAACTATCAACACAGCCCTCAACTAGAACAGGTGAAAGACGAACGCCTTTATTTGCAATTGCCTGATAGATACCCGCAGTTTGAATTGGTGTGAGTGATACACCTTGCCCGAACATTACGGTCTTGTCGGTCATCTTGTCCCAGTTTTTGTAATCAGCAAGAAGACCTGAAGATTCACCTTCGAAGTTCACTCCTGATTTAGAACCCATACCGAACTTCTGCATATATTCGTAACGAGTCTTTGAGCTAACTTTTCCGCCAAGTTGAACAAGTCCTGTATTTGATGAATCAACTAGCACACCGGTAAGTGTTAGCTTGTCTGGTGCGTGCTGGTGAGAATCATTAATTCTTTCTCCCCATGGCATACGAAGAGAGTATGGAGCAATTACTTGAGTCAATGGAGTTGCTTTGCCAACGTCTACTGCTGTTGCGGCAGCTACAGGCTTAAGGATTGAGCCAGGTTCAAAGGCTGCTCTAAAAATACGTGAAGAACGGTTCTGGGATTCAACTCCACTTGGATTGTTTGGATCAACTGTTGGAGCTTCAGCAGCAGCCAAAATTCTTCCAGTAGCAACTTCAATCACAATTGCGCTAGCCCAGTCCGCTTTCAATCTTCTGACAGTTGCAGCCATTTCCTGTTGAGCTGAGTACTGCAAATCAGAGTTGATAGAGAGAACTACGTCAGAGCCATGCTTAACCTGCTGAATGGTCTGCACAGATGAAGGAATGCGAATACGGTCCGCTCCTTCAATGTATGTTTCTTTTCCATCAGTTCCAGCAAGGCAAGAGTTCATCATTCGCTCAATACCTTCAAGAGCTGATCCATCTGACCCAACGAAGCCAAGAAGATTTCCTGCAACCGCTCCATCTGGATAGTGACGCTCTTGCTTTTGGTCAAAGTAAAGCCAAGGAAGATTTAGTTCTTGTAATTTTGTAAAAGTAGCTGCGCTTACAGACTTCTTTAGATTGGCATACCTAGAAGTTCCAGTCATCTTTTCAATTAGAACGTCTGTAGGAACTTTTAGAATCCCGGAAAGCTTCTCTGCCATTTGGTCTTTTGTAAAGGCAACCTTCTCGCCGTCGATAGTTAGCACCACCGGACCAACAATCTTAGGATCTACGTTCACATCCCAACTCACAACTGTCGTTGCAAGAATGCGACCATCACTATCGATGATGTTTCCACGAATAGCAGGAATAGTTCTAGTAGTTTCTCTAGCTTGAGTTGATAGTGCGTTTAGACGATCCGCGTCCACAACTTGAACATAAATTAGTCTGCCCACGAAAGCTGAAATGACGAGCAGCAATACGACAACGAATGCCGTGTACCTTCTGTCAGTTTGGCTTGTATGCATCTAACACCTAAGTCCAGTTAGTTCGTAGGCGATTTAGGGATGACCGCCGAAGTTAAAGGTACTTCGGTAGCACTTGGGTTATTAGTCTTGACACTCTCATTATTGGAAGTTTTCAGGATAGGCGCATCAATAGTTGCGGCAGATGCACCATTCAACTTAGAAACGTTGCTCTTTACTGTCATAGCCGCATTTGCAATCAAGTTCTTTGATACAGCCATTGAGCTCTCCGCTGATGCAGGAACTGCAGAGCCTAGAACCTTTGCGTCTCTAACATTCAAGAACACTGGGTTTGAATTCACGATCATGCCAAGAGCCTTAGCGCTGTTAGCTAGGTTCTGAGGAGAACGAAGTGAGTCAACCTGCTGGCTAACAACCTGGGTTTGGGTAGCTAGTGCTTCTGTGTCCTTCTTCAAAGTTGAGATTGTGTAGACAGCAGTGTCGCAGAAATTGTTGACTACAAGGCCAGAGATGGAAATTAGAGTAAGGCCAACGATTACTTTTCTAAGAACTGCTTGAGGAAATCTGGATACTGCCTGGTTGGCTCTTGAAGCACTCTTTACCTTCGGTCGTCTTACTGGCTGAACTGTAGTTGTTACAGGTCTTAGATGTCTTCTAGGTGCTAGAGGACGAATAGGTTGGGCTTGTCTCAATACGCTCATGCTGCGTTCCTAATTTTCTGGGCAGCACGCAGTCGAACTGAAGCTGATCTAGGGTTTCTACTTATCTCTTGCTCTGATGCCTTTTCCGCTCCCCTAACAAGGAGGCGAAGGATTGGAGCATGTTGCTCAAGTTCAATTGGAAGATCCAGCGGAGCTGAAGAAGTTGATGCAGCAACAAGAGCCTGCTTCACAATTCGGTCTTCTAGTGACTGGTATGAAAGAACCAAAACTCTGCCATCAATCTTTAGTGCATCGATTACTGCAGGAATTGTGTCTTCAAGAATTTCAAGTTCACGGTTCACTTCAATACGTAAGGCTTGGAATACACGCTTAGCAGGGTGACCAGAGCTCTTACCTGGGATGAATGGAACAACCTTGGAAATGATGTCGGTGAGCTGCTTGCTTGTTGTGAATGGAGACTTAGATCTAATCTTCACAATCTGACGTGCGATTGCTCTCGCGTATCTTTCTTCACCATAGGTTTTGAAGATTCGGTTGAGGTCATCTTCGCTGTATTCATTGAGAACCTTGGCAGCGGTAAGTTCTTCAGTTGAATCCATTCGCATATCCAGTGGTGCATCGAATGAATAAGCGAAGCCTCTTTCCTTTTCATCAAGCTGCATTGAAGAAACGCCTAGATCTAGAAGAACTGCATCGGCAAGGTTTAGACCTAGCTCTTCAAGTACTTCAGGGATTTCGCTGTATACGGCTTGAACAAGGTGAATACGATCTGCGAAAGGAGCAAGACGCTCACCTGCTAGACGAAGTGCATTCTCATCTCGATCAATTCCAACAAGAATCAGGTTTGGAAATCTCAAAAGGAATGCTTCGCTGTGTCCGCCAAGACCAAGAGTTCCATCAACCAAAATTGCTGATTCACCTTTTAGAGCTTCGCCAAGGATTTCAATGCAACGTTCTAGAAGAACTGGTTCGTGAAGTGAGGAGATTTCTGACATTTGTTGCTTTTAGTTCCTAGAACCTAAACCCCATCCATTTGCACCTTTTGGTTGCTGCTTTAGGAATCGGGGGAGAAATCCAAAGCCAAATAGCTGGAGATTAGGAACTAGGAATTAATTCAGCCTCACCTCCCCCTCGTTGTAGTTTGCGAAAGCTTCAGCTCCAGCATTCATAAATGCGGCACGGGTTTCTGGGTTCCAAATTTCAATGTGCTTACCAGCACCTGCAACAACTAGTTCGCGTCCTAGGCCTGCCCACTCACGAAGAGTTGCGGTGACCAAGATTCTTCCTTGACCATCTGGAGTCTGCTCATCTGCATCACCAAAGAAGTGACGGTTTAGCACTCTAAAGTCCTGGGTTCCAATTGTTTTGTTAGCTGTTAGAGCTGCTGCTCTGCTCTCGTATTCAGCTCTGGTCATTACAACGACACAGTTTTCTTGTCCTTTAGTTAGGACTACTCCTCCAGCCAGACGATCTCTGAACTTAGCCGGAAGGATCAAACGGAACTTCTCATCGAGTTTGGGATAGCTAGTACCAATGAACACTTGCTCGCCCTTCCTCTAGTTCGCCTTTAGACCTTTGCTCCACATTACACCACTTTCATCCACAAATATACAAATATCTGTAAGAACTTACAATTCTGGCGTGTTTAGGTCAATAAAAGCAAGGGGTAATGTGGTGGAGGGATATTCCTAAATATTGGCAATTTTGGGCTTAAATGACTAAAGGACCTCAGCTTTTGGGCTGAAGTCCTTGTATTTGCTGCCTTTTTGGCAGCTAAGTCATGTTTTTAGTTACCGTTTCGCTGATCCCAACGGTTCTGAAAATAGCCCGAAGTTCCAGGTTTTGGACCTTTATCTTGGGTTGGCTTAGGTTGGCTCTCCCTAAATGCCTTGCTGGTCCAGTTCTGGCTAACCAGGTAAAGACCGGTGAGCATGGTCAAAAAGGCTAGAACACCAACGGTTACCTGCTGGATAGAAGTAGCAAAAATCATTAGGCCAAGGCCAAAGACCACAAGGACTGAGCCTAGGACTAGAAGTCGTCCGTATTTGACCTTGCCCGGTAGCTCAGGAGTCTTCTTTTCCTTAGCAACAGGCTTGCCACCGTTAAGTTGACGCTCAAGTTCATCAAGAACTTTTTGCTCGTTCTCACTCAATCCCAAAGTATTCTCCTCGCCTTGCCTTTAATGCTAAACCTATTCGCCAAGTTAGGCTATTCCAGTGAATTATTCAACAAATCTTTTAGGCCAGGTTCAGGCTAATTTAGACAGTTTCTGTCAAAAACAGCGAACCGACTTTGAGGCAATTTCTACAGATCTAATCCCTGTAGTGGATTACACCCAGAGTTTGCTCCAAGGTGGCAAGAGATTTAGAGCCCTATTCTGCTACTGGGCTTGGCGTGCATGTTTGAATGATTCCTCATATCACCAGAGCGAACAAGAGATTCAAGATTCAGAACAAGCCATTGCTGGCATTGCAGCTTCTCTTGAAATGTTCCACGCTGCAGCCCTAGTTCACGATGATTTACTAGATCAGTCAGACACAAGACGTGGTGCCCCTGCTATTCACAAGCGTTTTGAAACCCTTCACAAGGAGAAGAGCTGGGCAGGTGCTCCTGAGAGATTTGGTGTTGCAGGTTCAGTTTTAGTCGGTGATCTTATGTTGGGTTGGTCGAGTGAAATCTTCGGTAACGCTCTACTTCACTCCCCTAATCGTGAAATTGAAAGTGCATGCCGTGATGAATTCAGCTTGATGAGAGTTGAAGTAATGGCAGGTCAGTACCTAGATGTTCTAGAAGAGAACGCAGCTGCTACTCGACCGGTAAGCGAAGGTGTTGGTCGTGCTGAAAAAGTCATTCTTTATAAAACAGCTAAATACAGCATTGAAGCTCCACTTCGAATTGGTGCTGCTTTCGCAGGAGCAGACCCTGCCAAACTAAGTCAATTCACCCAGTTCGGTATTCCTCTAGGAATTGCCTTCCAACTCAGAGATGACATTCTCGGCGTATTCGGAGATCCAAGCGTTACCGGCAAGCCTGCTGGGGATGACCTTCGTGAAGGTAAGAGAACCGTCTTGGTAGCCCTAACTCTTGAAGCTCTGACCGAAAGATCTCCATCTATGGCAGAGAGTTTTGAGGAACTACTGACTAGTAGAGAGTTAGATACTCATCAGATTGCATTTATGCAAAAACTGATTAAGGATTCTGGTGCTCTAGAAAAGACAGAGCGAATGATTGTCGAATTAGGTGATCGCAGCCTAGAGTCTCTTGATGCTGCGAACTTGGAAGAGTCAGCAAAGGCAACCCTAAAGGCTCTTGCTTTGAAAGTGATTAGTCGCGACGCTTAGAAAGCTAGCGACTGAGCAACTCTTCTTACTTCTGTTTTTCTACCCGAGATAAGAGCTGCCATTGGTGTTGTTGCCAATGAGTCTTCTACTGTGTAGAGCCATTTGATTGCTCCACCAAGAGTGAAGCCAGAATCTAGTAAAAGAACAATTGTTCCCCTAAGCGATGGCAGAGGTTCTCCATTGATGATTATCTCGGCTGGGATTCTTTGAACGTTATCTGTTTTGATAGCAATCAGGTGGTGCTCTTCAATCAAGCGACGAACTTTGCCAGGCACAATGCCTAGGAGTTCACCTGCTTCAGGAATCGTAAGCCAGTCAGTTATTTGATCTAAGGGTTCAGTCACAGTTAAAGATTGCCATACCAATGCCCTCAACGCTAGATGCAACTCACAAACATCCTGAGGTTGGTGCAGCAGCTTCATCCAATGCTCTTCTTTTAGACTTGAGAGAAGTTTGAGAATCTGGCAGAAGGCTTAGCGTTATGGGAACCTTCAGCAATGCACTGGATATAGAGAGGTAGGGTCTAACTAAGTATGAGCAATTTAGTAGGCACTACCCTCTCTTCTCGCTATGAGATCAAAGAGATTATCGCCAGAGGTGGCATGGCTACTGTCTACCTAGCTAAAGACCTAAGACTGGTTAGAGAAGTTGCAGTCAAGATTATTCACCCGCACCTATCTGAAGACCCAGTGTTTAGAGACAAGTTCTTTAGAGAAGCCAGAATGCTTGCCAAGGTTAACCACGCCAACCTGGTGAACATATTTGACCAGGGTGACGATAACGGTAATGCCTTTATTGTTCTCGAGTTGGTTCAAGGAATAACCCTCAGAGATGCAATCAAAGACTTAGGTGCCCTCCACACCACTCAGGTATTGCAATTAAGCAAAGCTATGCTTTCTGCTCTAGCCCAAGCTCATTCAAGTGGGGTTGTTCACAGAGATCTAAAACCTGAGAATGTCTTACTTTCAGATGATGGTCGAATCAAAGTAACTGACTTCGGTTTAGCCAGAGAGCTCTCTGCAAATACTGATACTGGATCACTTGTTGGCACAGTCGCTTATCTTGCACCTGAAGTAATAAGACGTGGCAAAGCAGAAACTCCAAGTGATATCTACAGCTTTGGAATCATGCTCTTTGAAATGCTCACCGGTCAACAACCATTTAGAGGTGATGATGCGATTCAGATTGCCTTCATGCACACATCAGAGCGAGTTGCTTCAGCAAAGACGCTAAACCCAAGAGCTGATGACTCTCTCGATCAACTAATGCTCTGGTGCACAGAACCTAATCCAGAAAATAGACCAGCTGATGCTTCTAGAGCACTTATTGAGATTGAAAAGATTCTTAGGTCCGAGCCAATTGATTCTGCTCCAGCTAGAAGTGAGAATCTTTCTGAAACTATGGTTTTGCCAAGAGATGCAAACTTCACAGAAGTGCTGGGAGATATTGGATTAGAGGAAGAAGAACTTCCTTTCGCGAAGCATTCCTCCAGACTCGTATTCGCTAGATGGATTGTCGCAAGCGTTTTAGCTTTAGCTCTTGGCTCATTTGGAGGATGGTATTACGGAGCAGGACCAGGTGCTCTAATTGCAGTTCCAAACCTGAGTGACAAAAGTGTTTCACTTGCATCAACTGAAATTGATGCGATAACTAAAGATGTTGTTATCCGTGAAGAATTCAGTTCGGCTTTTGCTAAAGGTCAGGTCATTGGCACAGAACCCGTTGCAGGAATACTTGTTCCGAAAGGAACTCAGATTGTTCTTGTTGTTTCTAAAGGAAAAGAATTAGTCCAAGTTCCTAAAGTTATTGGCGTTGACCTGGTTACAGCAACAGCCAAGATCATTGGAGCAAAACTGGTAGTTGGAAAAGTAACACAGTGGTTCAACTCTGAGTATCCAATCGGTGTGGTTTATGAAAACTCTGGAAGTGATGGGACAAAGCTTCCTGTTTCATCCGGTATAGATCTAAAGGTCTCCCTAGGAGCAATACCGGTGGTAGCAGGATTGCAGACCGAAATCGCTAAAGCTGCTCTTGAAGCTGCGGGACTTACTGTTCGAGCAATTGAGAAAAAGTATTCAACTACCGTTGCCAAGGGGCAGATTATTTCTGTTGTTCCTGATGAAGAAGAAGTTGGTAAGGGCTCATCAATCAAGCTCGTTGAGAGCTTAGGCCCACAGACTGTAACCATGCCTGCAGTCAAAGGGGAAACCATTCTGGCAGCTAAAGGATTACTCGAATCTCTTGGTTTGAGAGTTGTGATTGACACATCCTGGCTAAGTAAGGACTATGGAATCAAGAAGGTTACCGGCGTTAGTGAAACAGCTGGAACAACGCTTCTAGTTGGGCAAAGCGTAACGATTCGCTCTAGATAATTACTTAGCTGCTAGTTCTTCAGCAACAAGGAATGCAAGTTCTAGTGACTGTGAGTGATTTAGCCTCGGATCACATAGCGATTCGTATCTAGATTCCAGTGTTGCCTCATCGATGTGCTCACTACCACCTAGACATTCAGCAACATCATCACCGGTGAGTTCAATGTGAACTCCACCAGGGAATGTGCCTAGGTCGCGGTGGACTTCAAAGAAGCCTCTTACTTCATCCATGACATCATCAAATCTTCTTGACTTGTAGCCGTTAGCAGTTGTGATGCCATTGCCGTGCATAGGGTCAGAAACCCAAAGCGGTTGTGCTCCAGCATCCTTCACAGCCTTGACCAATTTAGGAAGTGCTTCACGGATCTTTCCCGCACCCATGCGAGAGATAAGAGTAAGTCTTCCTGGCTCGCGTTCTGGGTCAAGCTTCTCAATCAGAGCAAGTACATCATCTACTGAAGTGTTTGGACCAAGCTTCACTCCAAGTGGGTTTCGAACTCTAGATAGGAAGTCCATGTGTGCACCATCTAGCTTGCGAGTTCTCTCACCAATCCAAATGAAGTGAGCACTTGTGTCGTATGGAGTTCCAGTTCTTGAATCAATACGAGTCATTGGACGTTCGTAATCAAACAGGAGACCTTCGTGTGAAGTGTAGAACTCTGTGGTTCTTAGTTCATTAAAGTCAGCGCCACATGCTGCCATGAACTTAATGGCTTTATCAATTTCACGAGCCATAGTTTCGTAACGAGAGTTTGCAGGGTTATCAGTAAATCCCTTGTTCCATTCGTGAACTGAACGAAGATCTGCAAAGCCACCCATTGTGAATGCTCTGATTAGATTCAATGTAGCTGCTGAAGTGTTGTAAGCCTGAAGTAAACGTGTTGGATCAGCAGTTCTTGATTCCAACGTGAAGTCATAGCCGTTTACTGCATCTCCGCGGTAGGCAGGAAGTTCTAAACCTTCACGTGTTTCTGTGTCAGATGTTCTTGGCTTAGCAAACTGCCCAGCCATGCGACCCATCTTCACAACAGGCATTGATGCACCGTAAGTTAACACAACTGCCATCTGCAGCATTGTCTTCACTCGATTGCGAATCCGATCTGCTGTTGCATCAGCAAAAGTTTCAGCACAATCTCCACCTTGAAGTAGGAATGCTTTTCCTGAGGCAGCTTGAGCTAAACGGTTCTTTAAGATGTCAACCTCACCAGCAAAAACTAGCGGTGGGTAGGTAGCAAGAATTGCTTTGACCTCTTCAAGCTTTTTTTGGTCAGGCCAAGTCGGCTGTTGTGCAGCTACGAGGTTGCGATAGTTATCCAGCCCAGCAATAACTGATGGGTCGGCTATGACAACTTTTTCGTTTGATAACACTTTGAGGGTCCTGACTTAGTTTTAGCGCTTGTTTTTTAGAGTAGTGGCATATACGTCGATGTATTCCTGCCCGCTTAGTTTCATGAGTTCATAAGAAATCTCATCAGTGACTGCTCGTAAGACTAGACGGTCACCTTCCATCCCCGCAAATCTAGAGAAATCTAGAGGTTCCCCAACAACTACACCAATACGTCTAATGCGAGGAAGTCTTCTACCGATAGGTTGAACCTTTTCGGTATCAATCATGGCAACTGGAAAAACAGGAACCTTAGCTTCCAGAACCATTCGGGCAATACCGGTTCTACCTCTAAAGAGTCTGCCGTCTGGAGATCTTGTGCCCTCAGGGTAAATACCAAGGAGCTGTTCCTGGCTCAAAACCTTTAGACCTGTGTTTAGTGCAGCCTCAGATGCTTTTCCACCGCTTCTATCAATTGGAAGTTGACCAGTTGCGATAAAGAACCATCTAGTTAGAGTTCCTTTTAGTCCTCTGCCTGTGAAGTATTCACTCTTGGCAAGAAACACCACAGGTCTTCTGAGCATTAGAGGAAGGAAAATCGAATCTGAGAAAGATAAGTGGTTGCTAGCAAGAATGGCAGCACCATCTGAAGGAATTTTCTCTGAACCACGAACCCAAGGTCTGAACATGATTTTAAGCAGAGGTCCAAGCACAATATTTTTCAGCAGAAAATACCACATGTGCGACCTCCTTACCTTCCAATAAACCTATAAAGGACTAGTTTACCTCTGTGCAGAAGCTCTTCTAGCAAGGTCAGCTGCCCCTACTACCCCAGCATCGTTGATTAGTGATGCTGCAACAACAGTCATTTCAGGGCGGTAGCCCCTTGCAGGTAGGTGATTTAGGTATGCCTCACGGATTGGAGCAAGAAGCAATTCACCAGCAACGCTTAGCCCACCTCCCACTACCAACATCTTTGGATCTAGGATTGCCGCAAACGATGCAACAGCTTTACCGATGTTAGTTCCAAGCTCGTTCAGTAGACGAAGAGCACCTGGATCTGACTCTGTGATTGCTTTGTAAACCTCGGTGCCTGAAAGTTCATCAACCTCAGACTGAAGTTCAGCTAGTCGAGCACCTTCTAAAGTTCCAGATGCAGCAAGTTCTTTTGCTGAATCAAGAAGAGCACTACCTGAAGCGTATTGTTCTAGACAACCATTCTGACCACAGCCACATGGTCTTCCCTCTTGAATGAAGTTTGTGTGTCCAAGTTCAGCACCGATACCGAAGCCGCCTCGAAATAGTTCACCTTTGGCAACGATTGCTCCGCCAACACCTGTTCCGATGGTGATCATCATCATGTGATCACTATCTTTACCTGCACCAAATCTGTATTCAGCCCAACCAGCAGCATTGGCATCATTCTCAACAAAGACATCGATGCCCAGTCTTGCTTCTAGCTTTGCCTTTAGAGGTTCGTTTCTAAGGCTTAGGTTCGGAGAGTAAATAACTTCTGATTGATCTGCATCAATGAATCCTGCAATAGCCACTCCAACGGCAGCTACTTCTTGTCCAGAACTGAGTTCTTTGACCATTTCAACAACAGCTGTGATTAGGTCATCAGTGTTGTCTGCTGGTGTTGGCACCTTAAGGCTTTTCAGGATATCCCCAGTTTCGCTGACTAAAGCGCCAGCGATCTTGGTTCCACCAACGTCGATACCAACAGTGATCATTTGTTTCCTTAGGGATTGGGGCGGGGCAAAGTCAAACTCCAGTTTATAACCGCAAATTGTTACATTTCATCCCCTTTTTTACTTCTGTAACGAGTTATCCAGCGGGTAGGCTAGTCAAAAGTTGTATTGACCCCATCTATCAAGTTAGAGGTATACATGAAGTCCTTCGAAGTCCCTTTAGTTGTTGTTTCTTCTCCAGACACAAACATCACCGACTTATTTCTAGATCGAGTAAAACTCGACCCAAACCTTCCTCTCATCTCTAAACAGGTTGAGCCTGGAGTCTGGCAGGAAGTTACAGCAAGCGATTACCTTGCTGAAGTAAAGGCCCTAGCTAAGGGATTCATTGCTTCTGGCATCAAGCCTGGACAACGAGTTGGCATCATGAGCCCTACCTCATACGAGTGGGCTCTTTGTGACTTTGCACTTTGGTTTGCTGGAGCTGTTTCAGTTCCTATTTATGAAAGCTCTGCTCCAGCTCAGATCGAGTGGATCTTGGGTGACTCAGGTTCGATTGCGTGTATTTTTGCTAACGACCAGATGGTTCAACTATTCAACTCTGTGAAGTCATCTCTAAAGGATGTCAAAAAAGTTTGGACTTTGGACAGCAAAGATCTAAAAGAACTTGTCAAGGCTGGTAAGGAAGTATCCGATGCAGACCTAGAGAAGAGCAGAAAGAGTGCAGGTCTTGCTGACCTAGCTACAATCATCTACACCTCAGGAACAACTGGACAGCCTAAGGGTTGTGAACTTTTGCACCAGGGCTTTGTGGATCTATGTAGAAATGCTCAGGCAGTTCTGCCTAATGTAGTTCGTCCGGGTGAAACAACTCTGTTGTTCCTTCCTATGGCTCACGTCTTCGCACGCTTCATTTCTGTTCTATGTATTTCAGGTGGCGTGAAAGTTGGTCACCAAGGAGATTCAAAGACAGTTGCTCCTGCAATGCAGAGCTTCCACCCAACATTCCTGTTGGCTGTTCCTCGTGTATTCGAAAAGGTTTACAACTCAGCAGAGCAGCGTGCAGAAGCAGCTGGCAAGGGAAAGATTTTCCATGCAGCAGCAGAAACCGCAATCGCTTGGTCAATGGCTAAGGACACTAAGAAGGGTCCAAGCTTTGGTCTAAACGCTAAGTACAAGTTGTTTGATGCACTTGTATACAAGAAGCTTCGTGCTGCAATGGGTGGAAAAGTTAAGTACGCCATCTCAGGTGGTGGCCCACTTGGTGCTCGTCTAGGACACTTCTACCGTGCAATTGGACTAATCGTTCTAGAAGGTTACGGTCTAACCGAAACCACTGCCCCAGTAACTATTGGTAGACCAGACAAGGTCAAGATCGGCAAGGTTGGTTTCCCACTTCCAGGTTGTGGAATCATGATCGCTGATGACGGTGAAATCCTACTTAGAGGAACTAACGTTCTAAAGAGCTACTGGAACAACCCGAAGGCAACCAAGTCAACATTCGAAGGTGACTGGTTCAAGACTGGTGACATCGGTTCCCTAGATGAAGATGGCTTCCTATCTATTACAGGTAGAAAGAAGGAACTTATCATCACTGCTGGTGGAAAGAATGTTGCACCTGCACAACTTGAAGATCCACTTCGTGCTAACCCACTAATCAGCCAAGCTGTTGTTGTTGGAGATGCCAAGCCATTCGTATCAGCTCTTATATCTATCGATGAAGAGATGCTTCCAATCTGGCTAGAGAACAATGGAATCAAAGAAGCAATGAGCATTGAGGATGCAACTAACAACCCTCTAGTTATTGCTGAGATTTCAAAGGCTATCGAAGCTGTGAACTCTAAGGTTTCAACTGCAGAGTCAATCCGTAAGTTCGCGCTCCTTCCTAAGGATCTAACCGAGAAGACTGGTCACCTAACACCTTCTCTAAAGATCAAGAGATCAGTGGTTATGGATGACTTCTCACACCTTGTTGATGACATTTATGCAGCAAGTGCTAAGTCAACCTGCCATAACATCGGAGACTACAAGATCTAACGAAGGAACCAATCGGTTTGACGCAAGATCTTCATAGCTTCTTTGCGTTCTTCGATTGAGAGCCTGTCTAGATATAGCTTTCCATCTAGATGGTCATACTCGTGCTGCAAGGCCTGGGCTAATAGACCCTCCCCTTTTATTGTCACGCGTGTTCCATCTAGCTGGTAGCCCGACAGAGATGCTTTTGGATAGCGAAGGGTTTTATGCCAAAGACCTGGAACTGATAAACAGCCCTCTTCAACTAGCTCAGCTTCACCTTCAAGAACTAGCTCTTCAGGGTTTATAAGATACCCAAGATTTCCGTTGGCGTTGTAGCTAAAGGCTCTGAGTGAAACACCGATTTGTGGAGCAGCAACGCCTGCTCTGCCTGGTTCCTTGGTTGTATCAAGTAGATCTTCGATCAGAGCCTTAGCTTTATCGCCAAAATCTTTGATTGCATCACACTTCGAATTCAGAACTGGATCGCCATAGAGGCGTATTTCACGAACTGGCATGAGCTACTTGGACTTAACTAATCCCTCAACAACAAGGGCTGCAAGTTCACGTGCTGCTTCTCTGGTGTTCTTGTGTAGTTGATCAAACTTGATAACTGATCCAGCAGCTAGTGCTGGGTCATACGGAATCTTCACTACAGCACGAACACGAGACTTGAAGTGAGCTTCAATCTCATCAAGCTTCACAAGGTTAGTTCCCTGAGTTGCTGTGTTCAGAGCTACAACCGAGCCTCTTACGAGATCTCCATAACCGTTAGCTTCTAGCCAGGTTAGTGTCTCAGAAGCCAGTCTTGCTTCGTCAACAGAACCACCTGAAACGATTACCAAACCATTTGCTCTCTGCAGAGTTGGTCTCATAACTGAGTGAACAATTCCAGTTCCACAGTCAGTTAGAACAACTGTGTAGTAACGAGCCGCCATGTCAGCAACTACGTTGTAGTCACCCTCATCGAAAGCTTCTGAAAGCATTGGGTCGCTGTCTGATGCAAGTACGTGGAGTCTGGTTGCATCTCTTGAAACCATTGTTGAGAAATCGGTGAAACCATCAACTGCTGCTGCACGGTTGACAACATCTCTAACTGTGAAACGTGTTGACTTGCTAACACGCTCTGCAAGAGTTCCACGGTCAGGGTTGGCATCAATAGCAATGACGCGATCTTCACGAACCAACGCCATTGCCATACCTAGCAAAGTGGTGATTGTTGTCTTTCCAACGCCACCCTTGCGAGTTAGGACAGGAACGAATCTTGCGCCACCTTCCAACGGAGTTGAAATTCTTGCGTCTGTTGCTTTGCGTTCACGAACCTTTAGATTGTCACCTAGGTTGATGGTCTTTAGAGACAAGAAGTATAGGAAGCGACGCATTCCTGATTCAGGAGCTGGTCTGTTCTTTGGAGAAACGTCAATTAGTCGATCTGCTGTGAGCATTGCTGCTGGCTCTGGCTGATCAAAAGCATCCCCGCGAAGGCTGTCTCGTCTTGAGTAGCCTGCTTGAGCATTCGCTCCAGTGTCAACGCCAATGCTTTCGCTCTGCGGAACGATAGCTGTCGCCTCAGTAACTACCTTGATTGAAGAAGTTGAAGGGGTTAGATCAATAGAACCTGCATCTAGAGAGGTTGTTGATAGCTCGGAAGGAGCAGTTTCTTCCTTCTTACGACGGCGAATGAGCCCGCGTTCTGATTTTTCAGCCAAACCTAATCCTTTGAGTATCTTTTTGGTTCTAACAGTCGTTAACTCGAACCTTGTTCCTAAGGTAAGTCTATTCGCTACTGAGGTTCGACGATGAGAATTAGGTCCCCAGACTCTACCGACTGGGTCTTTCCTATGGCTAGACGCCTTACGACGCCTGCAATATTGGAGGTTATCGTGGCTTCCATCTTCATAGCCTCAATGGTGGCAACAGGCTGCCCAAGGGCTACTGGAGTTCCCTCAACTACCTGAAGGGTTACTACCCCAGCAAATGGTGCTGCAACCTCAGCTGGGTTGGCCAGGTTAGCCTTCTCCGCCACAGCAACATCGGTAGCTATCTTCTTGTCCCTGATGTTTAGAGGTCTCAATTGGCCATTTAAGGTAGCCATGACTGTTCTGAAGCCCTTAGTGTCAGGGCTTCCAATAGCCTCTAGGCCAACAAAGATCCTCACACCCTTAGCGATCTCAACAACGTGCTCATGTCCCTGCTCTAGCCCGTATAGGTAGTCCAGGGTGTCAACTGCGTCTAGGTTGCCAAAGCTTGCTCTAGCCTTTTCAAAGTCCTTGGTAGGGCCTGGGAAGAGCAGTCTGTTGAGAGTCCCTCTTCTTATCTGAGCATCCTCTGAGTTGAGGTTCTCTAGATCTTCTTTAGACAGCTCAGTAAGCCCAAACTTGATGTTCTTACCCTCAAGAACTTTGGTTCTGAAAGGTTCTGGCCAGCCACCTGGCAAATCCCCTAGCTCCCCTGCCATGAATCCAATGACTGAGTCAGGGATGTCATAGTTTTGTGGGTTCAAAGCAAAGTCAGCTGGATCTGCATTTACTGCAACCAAGTGAAGTGCAAGATCACCAACAACCTTTGATGAAGGAGTTACCTTCGGTGGTCTTCCTAGAATCTGGTTGGCAGCTGCGTACATGTCTTCGACACGTTCGAATTGATTTCCTAGACCTAGAGCAATTGCTTGCTGTCTTAGGTTGCTCAGCTGACCACCTGGAATCTCGTGTCTATAAACACGACCGGTAGGGCCTGCCAAACCAGATTCAAATGGTGCGTAAACATTTCTAACTGCTTCCCAATATGGTTCCAACGCAGTTATCTCATCTAGTGAAATGCCTGAGTCTCTATCGGTGTTTGCAAGTGCAGCAACAAGCGCAGAAGCAGAAGGTTGGCTAGTAGTTCCAGCCATAGGAGCAGATGCAACATCAACTGCGTCAACACCTGCATCGATTGCAGCCATAAGAGTAGCTAGCTGACCACCTGCTGTGTCATGAGTGTGAAGATGAATTGGAAGATCAAACTCTGCTCGAAGAGCAGTAACTAACTTCGCAGCAGCCTGAGGCCTGAGAAGACCTGCCATATCTTTAATTGCGATGATGTGGGCACCAGCATCAACTATTTGCTTGGCAAGTTTTAGATAGTAGTCAAGTGTGTATAGATCTTCTTTAGGGTCGAGTAGATCTCCGGTGTAACAAATTCCAACTTCAGCAACTGCTGTCTTTGTTTTTAGAACTGCATCAATTGCAGGAATCATTTGGTTCACATCATTTAGAGCATCAAAGATTCTGAAGATGTCCACACCAGCAAGCGTTGCTTCTTTTACGAAAGCATCGGTTACTTCTACTGGGTATGGAGTGTAACCAACAGTGTTTCTTCCTCTAAGTAACATCTGAATACAAATGTTCGGCATAGCTGAACGAAGAGAAACAAGTCTTGCCCAAGGATCTTCTCCTAGGAAGCGAAGCGCAACATCGTAGGTTGCTCCTCCCCACGCTTCAACAGAGAAAAGCTTGTTTAGAATTCTTGCTTCGTAAGGTGCAACCTGAAACAGATCTCTGCTTCTCACTCTGGTAGCAAGAAGAGATTGGTGGGCATCTCTGAAAGTTGTATCAGTGATAGCAACTGGACCCTGATTGCGAAGAGCCTTAGCAAAAGCTACTGGACCAAGTTCTAGAAGTTGCTGTCTAGAACCAGCTGGAGCTTCCTTAGTTAGATCAAGCTTTGGTAGCTTGCTAGCTGGGGAAACTAGGTTTCCTCTAGTTCCATAAGGTTGGTTCACTGTTACTTCAGCTAACCAGTTGAGGATCTTGGTTCCTCGGTCAAGGGATGGGTAAGAGTTTAGAAGTTCAGGTCTTTCTCCAATGAATGCAGTACTTAGTTCCCCTGCTCTAAAGCTTGGGTCAGAAAGCACGCCCTGTAGGAAGGCGATGTTGGTAGAAACTCCACGAATTCTAAATTCTGCAAGAGCTCTTGAGGCTCTGCTTACTGCAGCAGGTAGGTCCCTACCTCTAGTGATTAGCTTTACAAGCAGTGAATCAAAGTAGGGGCTTACTTCGCTACCAGTAGCAGTTGTTCCACCATCTAGTCGAATACCCGCTCCACCTGGAGATCTGTAGGTAGTTATCTTTCCAGTGTCTGGTCTAAAGCCAGCTGAAGGATCTTCAGTAGTAATACGACACTGAATAGCAAAGCCATGCATTTCAATCTTGTCTTGAGTTAGACCTAGTTCAACTAGTGACTCTCCTGCAGCAATTCTCATCTGAGATTGAACAAGGTCAACTTCAGTAATTTCTTCAGTGACTGTGTGCTCGACCTGAATACGTGGATTCATTTCGATGAACACGTGCTTACCTGCATTAGGCCCAACTGTGTCAATTAGGAATTCAACAGTTCCGGCGTTTAGGTAGCCAATCTGTTTAGCAAAAGCAATTGCATCTTTGTATAGTTCCTGACGAAGTGTTTCATCAAGGTTTGGCGCTGGTGCAATCTCTACAACTTTTTGGTTTCTTCTTTGCACTGAACAGTCGCGTTCAAATAGGTGAACTACATTTCCTTGGCTATCCGCAAGAATCTGAACTTCAATGTGTCTTGGACGAAGCACAGCTTGTTCAAGGAATACTCTGGCATCACCAAAAGCAGACTCTGCTTCGCGCATTGCCTCACCTAGAGCACCTCTAAGTTCTGATTCCTCAGCAACTCTTCGCATACCGCGGCCACCACCACCGGCAACAGCTTTAACAAACAGTGGGAAACCAAAACCAACAGATGCCTTCACTAGTTCATCAATATCTGCAGATTGAATAGAATACTTTAATACTGGAACGTTTGCTGCGATTGCTGCTTCTTTAGCGTTGACCTTGTTACCAGCTAGTTCTAGTACGTATGAACCTGGACCGATAAAGACAATTCCATTTGCTGCGGCTGCTTCAGCAAGGTGCGGGTTCTCTGAAAGAAATCCATAACCTGGGTAAATAGCATCAGCACCACATTCCTTGGCAACTCTGATGATCTCGTCAACATCTAGATAAGCCCTAACTGGATGGCCTAATTCACCAATCTGATATGCCTCATCGGCTTTTAGTCTGTGTGAAGAATTTCTGTCTTCGTACGCAAAAACGGCTACTGTCTTAGCCCCGAGCTCGTAGGCAGCGCGAAACGCTCGAATGGCTATCTCGCCTCGGTTGGCGACCAGAATCTTTTTGAACACGAGTTCCTAACTAAAGGCAAACGGACTAAATAGTGGCTTGCACCTAAATCAAAAGGTAGCCTAGACGGGTGCATGTTTTAAGCGTTAGTGCCCTTAAGGGCGGAGTTGGTAAGACCACTATAACTTTGGGCCTTGCCTCTGCCGCCATGACTAAAGGCCTTAGAACATTGGTAATCGACTTGGATCCTCAATGCAACGCTAGCAACTGTTTAGGTGCGGTTGGGGAATTTGAATATTCAGCAGCTGAAGTCATCAAGAAACCCCGACACAACTCTGTGTTGAAAGCAATTGTAGCCTCATCTTGGGCAAAGGGACAGACAGGCCGCCTGGACATCATGGCTGGAAACCCAAGACTTAGTCTTAGAAACACCACCAAGCCTTCCTTCAAGTCCCTCTGGAATCTAGAGGAAGCCCTAGCCAAAATAGAGGCTGATTACGACCTTGTTCTAATCGATACTCCCCCAAGCATGAATGCTTTGACCAGAATGGCTTGGGTTGCCAGCGACCGAGTGCTTCTTGTTACTGAGCCTTCGATTAATGCTCTGCTCGGAGTTGAGAATGCCATGAAGGCATTTACCGAACTTCGTAAAAGTGTGAACAGACAGGTTTCTCTCTTTGGTGTTGTAATCAACCGCCTTAGACCAAGTGTTGCTGAGCATCAGTATCGAGTTAATGAACTTGAAGAAACATATGGTCCTTTCCTACTGAGCCCAGCATTTGAGGAGAAGTCAGCTGTTCAACAGTCACAGGGTGCAGGAAGATCAATACATTCATGGCCTGGCCAGAGTGCTGCCAAGATTGCTATTCAATATGAAGACCTATTAGAACAACTGCAGCAATCTTTTGCTTCGGAGAACATGACTCGACTAGAGACCAGCAGAAAAGCTGCCTCAAAGAATAGGTATTCCAAGAGAACTCGAGATGTGGGTCCTGCACCTATCTCCAAGAGCACTAAAAAGATTGAAATTGAAGCTGAAGCGACAGCTCCAAGAATTGATCCCGTGGAAAATGCTCCGGTATCGCCTGAGTATGAAGAAAAGTGGAATGAGATTCTGCGTCAAACAATGACTAAAAAGCAATTGAATAACCTACTGGAACAAAATCCAGAAGAAGAGACTAAATAGCCTTCTTGTTCAGACGACGAAGAGTTAGTTCATCCATCTCTTCAAGGTAAGAAGGATCAATGCTGCTCAAAGTTGCTTCAACCTCACCAAGCACACGACCTACTGAAATTCCAAATACACCCTGGCCCTTATCAATAAGGTCAATAACCTGGTCGCCTGAGGTGCAGAGGTAAACCTTTGCTCCATCAGAAATCAAAGTAATACGAGCTAGATCACCAATACCGGCTTTTCTAAGCTCCCCAACAGCTTTTCTGATCTGCTGAAGTGAAACCCCAGCATCCAAGAACTTCTTTACAAGTTTTAGAACAAGAATGTCGCGGAATGAATAAAGTCTTTGAGATCCTGAACCGGATGCTCCTCTTACGCTTGGCTGAACTAGAGCTGTACTATCCCAGTAGTCCAACTGGCGGTAGCTAATTCCTGAGGCTGCAGCTGCTGAGTGTCCTCGGTAACCCACCTTTGGGTCATGCCAAGGCTGTTCTTCTAGGAATAGTTCATCTTGAAGATATGCGAATTCGCTAGCTTCACTGAGGTTAATACGGCCAGTTTCGGTGGTAGGTTCGCTGTTTTTTGCAGGTTTTTCAGGGTTTAACTCGTCCATTCTGGCCTCCTCTCAGTGTCTATAAAGTTCAAGTAGAACATGAACCTTTTCTTAATTCTTGTGGTTATCTCCCACTTAGGTTGGTTAATATTCTTCTTCGGCGTGTCGCCTTAGTCGATTTTATCGATAACAGACCGGATTAGTTCCGATCTAATTACCGCAAAGTGAGATTCAATCTCACTGGCATACTCTGCAGCCCTTGATTTAGCTGAAGGGTCGCGTTGTTTCTTAACGCTGGCAACAACACCATTGATAAGACCCAGGTCTCTATCCGCTGCTGTTTTGATGCCACGAAGATGTCTAGCAGAAATTCCAAAGCGGGATAGTTGCATAAGAGATCGAGCAATCTCGATGTCGCTGAATTCAAAAGGTCCTGCAGAGATCAGTGAGTTTGCCTGTGCTTCGGCAAGAAGTGTCTCGTTGATGCCTGATTCGGCAACAAGCTCAAGTTTTGAAAACTTACGATTAACGCTTGGTCTTCTTGTAGCTGATGGTAGGGATGGCTGCTTACCGGCATCAATGTCATCAAGGTATGACTTGATAACTCGAAGTGGAAGGAACTTGTCTCGCTGTAATTCAAGAACTAGTTTCACTCTTTCGATGTCAGTGTCACTGAACTTTCTGTAACCAGATTCAGTTCTGTGCGGAGTGACAAGACCCTGCTCCTCTAAGAAACGAATCTTAGATGGGGTTAGGTCAGGAAATTCTGAAGTTAGAAGTTCAATGACTCGACCAATTGTCGAGAGCTTTACCGCTCTCGCTCCGAACAAGCTGGTTACTTCGCTACTTGCCATCTCTAGCTACTTCTCTTAGATGTGTAAAAAGTGAAGTGGTACTTACCAACCTGAACTTCAGCCCCATTAAACAATTCAGCAGTTTCTACTCTCTTACCTTCAAAATAAGTTCCGTTTAGAGAGGTTAGATCCTTGATCGTGAAAACTGATCCGTTTCTAGAGATCTCAGAATGTCTTCTGGAAACTGTCACATCATCTAGGAAGATGTCTGCGTTAGGGTGTCTACCAATTGAAATCAAATCTGAGTCAAGTAAGAAGCGCGATCCTTTGTTTGGTCCGCGTCGAACAATTAGAAGAGCGTTGCCTGTTGGAAGAGAATCGACAGCTTGCTGGTCTTCTTCGCTTAGGGAATTAGCATCGACCGGAATCAGGTCTTCGGAGAATTTGTGAGTAGCGTCAACTGAATCAGCTGGGTCTTTATGCTCGTTCACTTGCTCTCCTTCTTAGAGACAAGAATACTTGAATTTTCCCTGTCTATTTTCCGGATGTTATAAACCTGACGCACATAGATTGCCCCTGCCCACCAGTAGAGCCAGATGCCCCAGAAGGCGAAAGCCCAGGCAATTGGAAGGATGACATTGGTCCAGCCAACAGGTAGGACATTAGGCAAAAGCATCAGTGGGAAGGCATAAAGTAGGGCGAATGTTCCGGCCTTACCCGAGTAGTTAACAGGTAGCGGCCCGTAGCCTGCTTTAGCTAGGAAAGGGAATGTGAAGAAGAGTAGGAAGTCTCGCCCTACTACTACAAAGACCAACCACCATGGAACTGCGTTAGTTATTGCTAGACCTAGCAAGGATGCCAAGATAAACAATCGATCAGCTGCTGGGTCTAAGAGCTGACCCAATCTGGTCATCTGATTGAGTTTTCTAGCAAGATATCCATCTAGCCAATCAGTGAAACTTGAGAAAGCAAGGACTGAGAAGGCTATGAGATTTTCATCGATAAGGATTAGCCACAGAAACACCGGCACAAGCGCCAAACGTAAAGCACTCAAGACGTTGGGCCAGGTGAGCACTTTATCGCTCAAGTGAAGATTGTTATCGGCCATGATTTCCTAGTTGATAGCTGTAATCAAATACTACGAGCGCTTGCGCTTTTCTCGCACTCTCATACCAAGTTCGATAGGAGTTCCTTCGAAACCGTAAGTCTCACGAAGTCTTCTAATAATGAATCTTCTGTAACCAGGGTCAAGGAATCCAGTTGTGAAGAGAACAAACTTAGGAGGCCTCGAGCTTGCCTGAGTTGCGAAAAGGATTCTAGGCTGCTTACCACCGCGAACAGGGTGAGGGAACTCCATTGCAAGTTCCTGAACAAAAGCATTTAGCTTTCCAGTTGGAATTCTGGTATCCCATGAATCAAGGGCAACTTCCAATGCTGGAACTAGCTTCTCAAGGTGGCGGCCAGTCTTGGCTGAGATGTTTACTCGAGGAGCCCAAGCTACGTGAGCTAGGTCTTGTTCGATTTCTCTTTCAAGGAACTCTCTGCGATCTTCATCCATGTTGTCCCACTTGTTGAAAGCAAGAACTAAACAACGACCTGACTCCAAAGCCATGTCGACAATTCGAATATCTGCTTCGCTGATCTTCTCTGTGACATCTAGAACTACTACTGCTACTTCTGCTCTTTCCAGAGCAGATGCTGTTCTAAGGGATGCATAGAAGTCAGCTCCTTGAGCAAGGTGCACTCTTCTTCTGATACCTGCGGTGTCAATAAAACGCCAAACTTTTCCGCCTAGTTCAACCTGTTCATCAACAGGGTCTCTTGTTGTTCCAGCTAGGTCGTTGACAACTGCACGCTCTGAACCAACTGCTTTATTCAAAAGTGAAGACTTACCTACGTTTGGTCTACCGATGATTGCAACTCTTCTTGGTCCACCAAACTCTTGCTTAGCAACAGCAGATACTTCAGGAAGCACAGCGATGATCTTGTCTAGAACATCGGCAACTCCCCTACCGTGAAGAGCAGATACAGGATATGGTTCACCCAAACCTAAAGACCAGAGTGAAGCAGCTTCTGCTTCCATGCGCTCATCATCTACTTTGTTAGCTAGAAGCATTACAGGCTTCTTGCTAGCACGAAGCATTTTCACAACTCGTTCATCAGTTGCTGTTGGACCTACGGTTGCATCAACAACGAAAAGAACTGCATCAGCAAGTTCAACTGCGATCTCTGCTTGAAGGGCCACTGACTTATCAATACCCTTGGCATCTGGTTCCCAACCACCGGTGTCAACAAGTGTGTATTTACGACCGTTCCATTCAGCTTTGTATGAGACACGGTCGCGGGTAACTCCTGGCTTATCTTCAACAACAGCTTCACGTCTTCCGATGATTCTGTTTACAAGAGCAGACTTACCAACATTCGGTCTACCAACAATTGCTAGTACTGGTAGAGCTGGAAGTAATACTGGAACGCCTTCAGCTGCTCCAATTTGTTCCAGGACTTCAATGTCTTCTTCGTCTAGCTCATAGTCAGCAAGACCGGCACGAAGCGCATTGACTCTCGCCTCTTCCTCATCGGTTGTGATTGAGTTCAGACGCTCAATGAACGCAGGGTCTAGCCCTTCTTCATGAAATTCTTGTTCGTCCATCTTTGCCTCTTACTTGTTGTTGACCGAAAGAGCAGTAATAGCTCTAACAGTCTGATCAAAATCAAGATCCGTGGAATCTACCAGCATTACTCCTGGGGCAGGCACGAGAAAATCAACTACTTTAGAGTCGTTTTGGTCGCGTTTAGTAACTTGATCGGCAACTACGGTGCCTTCTGGAAGTTCAGCGGAACGTCTTCCTAGTCTAACTTCTTCACTAGCAGTTAGCAGAATACGAGTTTTTGCTTCAGGGAAGACCTTTGTGGTGATATCCCGACCTTCAACAATGACCCCGGCTAGACCTGAATGCTGAACTAGGGCCCTAGTTAGGTCCAACATGTACTGGCGAACCTGAGCTAAACCAGCGAACTGGCTTACCCCTTCGCCTACTTGAGGTGTTCTAATCTCGTAGGTAACATCCTTTTCGCCTACTTTTACCCAGTAATCCAATGGATCTAGCGAAATCGAATAGTCGAAGTTAGCCGCAATCTCTTCTGCTGTTGCATCAGCTACCACTAAGCCAAGATTCTGAACAGCATAGGTAAGAGCCCTATAGGCAGCTCCGGTGTCTAGGTAGCCGAAGCCTAGTTCCTTGGCACATGCCTTACTAACACTTGATTTGCCGGAACCTGCTGGTCCATCGATTGCAACGATATGCATTTAGCCTGCTAACCGCCAGCCATTTACTTTCAAAGTCTCAATTAGTTTTGGTTCAGCTGCAGGCAAGACAGATAGTTCAACTAGACCAACCTGAGCACCTGTTGCGTGATCTAGTTTCAAATCTTCGATGTTGACATCTGCATCGCCAATTTCATTGAGTAATCTAGCTAGCTCCCCAGGCTTGTCATCAATCATCACTACAACTTGTGAATAAGAAGTGTTTCTAGAACCATGCTTACCTGGCAGTCTTGAGATTCCCTGGTTTCCTCTTTCAAGAACGCTGCCAATCTTGGCAAGAGATCCTGAACCTGTAACATCTTCCAGTGCTTTAACAACTTGACCTAGGTCTTCTTGGAAAGCCTTCAAAATTGGGATGAGTTGATCTGCATTCATAGAAAGAATCTGTAGCCATAGCTTTGGATCGCTGGCTGCAATACGAGTTGTGTCTCTAACTCCTTGACCAGCTAAAGCTAGATCAAAATCATCTGCTCCGACCAATCTAGAAGCTAAAAGGCTTGAAACTACCTGTGGTGCGTGAGAAATAAGTGCGACAGCCCTGTCATGTTCCTTGGCAGTAAGTCGCAGGGTGGTGGCACCAAGATCTAGCGCTAACTTTTCAACCACATCAACTGCTTCTGTGTTTGTGTTTGGCTCAACTGCGATGACCCAAGGTCTACCTGTGAAAAGGTCTGGTCTTCCTGAAAGAGCACCGCCTTTTTCTCTACCCGCCATTGGGTGAGAGCCAACGTATCTTGACGTGTCAGCATTTGAGGCTACTAATTCTTCAAGGATTGTCTCTTTGACGCTAGCAACATCAGTTACAACTGCATTTGGAAATCTGTTTAGAGCAGAGACGATACTTGCTGCTGTTACATCAGGTGGAACACAAACTACGACTACCGCAACATCATCACTTGCTTCTAGGTTTCTTCCAGCTCCGAAATCAATCGCAAGTGATTGAACTGCAGGTGATGAATCCTCTAGAGAAACATCAACATTTAGTTTGCGAAGAGACAGGCCAATGCTGGTGCCTAGAAGCCCAGCACCAATTACATGTATTTGACCTTTGGTGCGAGCACTCACTGAGCAATGTCCAATCTAAGAGCTGCAGCACCTCTTAGGTAAATGTGCTGAATTTCAGATCTTGGAATATCACAATCAGCGTTGATCATCACTCTGACAACTCTTGGCATTGAGCCTTGGACATTCATTTCAACAAAACACATGAGAGGAACATCACCGATGCCGAGTTCTCTTGCCGCTAGGGCTGGGAACTCGCTTGTGATATCCGGTGTTGCTGTGAAAAGTATTGAGATGAGCTGATCGGTGTGCAAGTTATTGGCATGCATCATCTTTGAAATCAACTCAGCGGTGAGCTTTAGTAGATGCTCACGATCATCTGAATCTAATTGGACTGCTCCACGGATTGCTCTAAACGCCACTTCTTCGTCCTTTCGGCTTAGCTTTGACTGATTGTCCGCCTTTGGACCTGGGTCTCGGTGCTCGCTGCTGTTTACCTTCTGCAGATTTCAGCAGAGCTCCAACTTCAACTTTACTTAGCAGTCTGGTTTGACCTGGCTTTAGTGGACCTAAATGCACAGGACCAAACTGTCTGCGAACAAGGTCTTTGACTGGGTGACCGATAGCTTCAAACATTCTTCTAACAACTCGGTTTTTACCTGAGTGAATAACAATCTCAATAAGTGATTCAAACGGGTTTGAATCAATCAAGGTTGCCTTGTCGGCATTCATCATGCCATCTTCAAGTTCAATACCTGTGGTTAGCTTGTTGATTTCTTGAGCTGTGACCGTGCCTTCTACTTTTGCCACATAAGTCTTAGTAACACCAAACTTAGGGTGAGCAAGCATGTTCGCTAGTTCCCCATCGTTAGTCAGAATCAAAAGTCCTGATGTGTCAGCGTCTAGTCTGCCTACGTTATAGATGCGGTCAGAGCGAAGAGCATATTGGCTTAGGTCAGGTCTACCAAACTCATCAGCCATTGAAGAGATAACTCCGATTGGCTTATTCAAAGCCATGTAGACACGAGATGCATCTAGCTGGATTGGAGTTCCTCGAACAGATACTTTGTCCACCTCTGGATCTATGCGGCTACCAAGTTCTTTTACTACCTTGCCGTTTACTTTCACTGCTCCAGAGGTAATGAGCTCTTCGCTGGCACGTCTTGAAGCTACTCCTGCGTTAGCAAGTACTTTTTGAAGTCTTACGCCTTCATTTGATTCGGTCATTATTACTTACTAACTGAGATGTCGGAACCTAGTTCAGAGTTTGCATCTGGCAGGTAAGGGCTAATCAATGGAAGATCTTCCAAAGCATTGATTCCTAAAGTTTCTAGGAAGGTTGGGGTTGTTCCATAGTTGATGGCCCCTGTTTCACTATCTGTGAAAAGTTCTGTGATTAGACCTCTACTTAGAAGAGTTCTGACAACACTGTCTACGTTCACTCCACGAATAGATGCAATCTGTCCACGAGCAATTGGTTGACGATAGGCAATAACAGCAAGTGTCTCTAGAGCCGCTTGAGAAAGCTTGGTTGGGTTTTCGTTTGAAATGAATTCGCGAACAGCCCATTCGTAATCTTCACGAACGAATACTCGCCATCCCCCACCAACTTCACGAATCTCAAATCCTCTTGGACGAGTTCCGTTAACTCCATCAAAGTCATCTCTAACTGCAAGAACTGCTTGTTTGATATCTGGAACTGGAGTGTCAAGAGAGGTTGCTAAGTGAACTAGTGAAAGAGGAACCTCAGCAACCATAAGGATGGCTTCGATAGCCCCTTGAAGTGATTCAGGGTTGATTGGCTCATTGATTGCTAGAGATTCACGAGGGTCTTCAGACACAGTACTCTCCTGAATCTCTACTTCTGGTTGCTCATCATGAGTCATAATCTGCTCCTAGTGCTGATAGTTGTGTTTCATCAAAATCATCTGCTTGCCAAGTGATCTGTAGTGGTCCTAGAGATTCGCTTTGTTCAAAGGCAACTGCACCTAGACGGTAAAGCTCCAGGATTGATAGGAACCTTGCAACAAGCACGGCTCTATCTCTAACAGAGGCAATCAATTCGCGGAAAGTAAGTGTGGTAGCTGATCTAAGGAGTGACACTACTTCTGCTGCTTGCTCTCTAATTGAAATTCTTGATGCGTGCAAGTGCGTCAGTCCAACCAGTGGAATTTCTCTAGGTGCCATTGTCTCTTCAGCAAGACGTGCAAAGTCTTCAGGAGTCAGAGTCCATACCAGTTCAGGTAGTTTCTGCTTGAATCTCTCTTCAAGACGAACTGAACGATAAATGCGTCTTGATTCCTGGGTGATTGCGGTTTGGAACCAAACAGAGATGTCCTTGAAGGCTCGGTACTGCAATAGACGAGCAAACAAGAGGTCTCTTGCCTCAAGAAGGGCAACATCCTCAGGGTCAACTACCTCTCCCTTAGGCAGTAGTTCCGCAATCTTTAGATCTAGCAGAGTTGCCGCTACTACTAGGAATTCGCTAGCTTCTTCAAGCTGATCAATTTCTTCAAGAGTTCTTACGTAGGCGATGAAGTCATTGGTTACTTGACTAAGAGAAATAGAGGTTAGGTCTAGCTGGTGCTTTGAAACTAAAGAAAGAAGTAAATCAAACGGGCCTTCAAAGTTACCTATGTTTAGTGAGAAACCGCTTGAACTAGATTCGTCTACCTCACTATGGAGCGCAGCCACGTTCAACCATCTCTCTTGCTAATGCACGGTAAAGTTCTGCTGCTTCTGATGAAGGTGCTGACTGAGTAACAGGACGACCAGCCTCTGATGAATCTTTGAACTTAACAGTGTGCTTGATTACAGTTCTGAAGACTGTCTCGTCATAGTCTTCGTACAATTGGTTCAACATGTTTCTTGAGTGCAATGTTCTTGAGTCATACATGGTTGCCAAGATGCCATCAATCTTGAGACCTTCATTCAATCTCTCTTTGACCAGATCTACCGTGTGATTGATTAGAAGTTCTAATCCCTTAAGAGCAAAGTAGTCACAGGCAACAGGAATCATTACACCGTGAGCTGCAGTTAGTGCGTTAACTGTCAAAAGACCAAGTGATGGTTGGCAGTCAATCATGATGACGTCATAGTCGCCAAGTATTGGTCGAAGAACTCCAGCTAAGATTCTCTCTCGACCAGGTTCAGCTACTAGTTGGATTTCAGCAGCAGAAAGTTGAATGTTTGCAGGAATAAGATCTAATCCTGGAACTGAAGTGCTGACGATTACATCTTTGGCATTGAGTCTTCTATCGAGCATCAAGTCATAGACAGTCTTCACATCTTCGTTGACAACACCTAGGCCTCTTGAAAGAGCACCTTGAGGATCAAAATCAACTAGAAGAACTTTGCGACCATACTCAGCAAGAGCAGCAGCTGTGTTAATGGTTGTAGTTGTTTTACCAACGCCACCTTTTTGATTACAAAGAGCGATTATTCTCGCTGGGCCGTGACTAGTTAGTCTCTTGGGAACTGGAAACCGTCCGTCGGTGTTTTTACCTGACATTTGTCTAGTTTCCTCTCTGGCTTCACAGCAGTAAGTCCTTGGTTTCTAAGCCAACCAAGGCTGTATCTTTACCCCTAAATACTACCGCTGTGCTCGGGGGTGGCTGCTCGCATAGATCTCTCTCAGTGCGTCTACGGTCACCAAAGTGTAGATCTGGGTGGTTGTCACTGAGGCATGGCCCAAAAGCTCTTGGACCACCCGAACGTCCGCTCCTCCTTCTAGGAGATGTGTGGCGAAAGAGTGCCTAAAAGTATGTGGTGAGACCTCTACCCCGAGCTTTGCTGCCAAGGCTGCATTACTGATTATTTGCCAGATGCTCTGCCTGGAAAGCCTGGAGCCTCGCTGGTTCAGAAACAGGGCTGGGGTTCCCCGAGACAGAGTCGCAAGCGTTGGCCGCACTCTTACAAGGTAGGCAGCTACTGCTGCTTGGGCGTATTTTCCAACTGGAACAATTCGTTCCTTTGAACCTTTACCGAAGAGCCTGACAATTTCAGGATCAATTAGGTTATCTAGATCCATATTCACAATCTCAGAAACTCTGGCCCCGGTTGCATACAGAAGCTCAAGGATGGCTCTGTCTCTCACACGGATGATATCTCCTGCCCCAGCAACATCATCTGGCTCAGGGCCAGCTGCTCTTAGAAGACTTTCAATCTCTAGGATTGAGATTGCCTTAGGCAATCTTTTCGGTGCTTTGGGTGGTTTCACAGCAGCTGAAACATCGTTGTCGGAGATGCCTTCAAAAAGCATGAACTTATGGAAGCCTCTTACCGCAGCCAAGATTCTTGCAACTGATGTTGCGACTAAACCCTTTTCAGAAACTAGAGCTTGAGCAAAGTTTCGAACAACTATCTCGGTTATCTCTGCTGAATCAGTGATGCCCACCTTTTCAAGAGCTTCAAGATACTTACCCAAATCTCGCTTATAGGCAAGAAGGGTGTTTTTTGCCATTCCACGTTCGATGGTCAGATGGCGAAGATAACCATCAACGCTTCTCTGTAGGCTGGCCAACGTTAGTCTGCTTTATTACTGAACAAACGTCCTGCTAGTGCAGCCTTGATTAGTCCATGGAACAGTGGGTGAGCCTTCGTAGGTCTAGATAGGAACTCAGGGTGAGCCTGGGTAGAGACATAGTAAGGATGAACTTCTCTTGGCAGCTCAACAAACTCCACTAAGTTTCCATCAGGTGAAGTTCCAGAGAAGACCAATCCAGCACCAGCTATTTGATCTCTGAAGCTGTTGTTAACTTCATAACGGTGGCGATGACGTTCGTGAACTGTTGTCTTGCCATAAGTTTCAGCAATAACGCTTCCCTCTTTAAGTTTTGCTTCAAAGAGACCTAGACGCATAGTTGCTCCCATGTCACCTGAAGCAAGGATGTCTACCTGCTCAGCCATTGTTGCAATAACTGGATACTTGGTGTCTGATTCAAACTCAGTTGAAGAGGCACCTTCAAGACCAACAACGTTTCTTGCATACTCAATGACCATGCACTGCAAACCAAGGCATAGTCCTAGAGTTGGGATGCCATTTTCTCTAGCAAACTTCAAAGCCCCTAGTTTGCCTTCGATACCTCTAACGCCGAAACCACCTGGAACACAGATGGCATCCACATCACTTAGGTGAGCTCTCGCTCCATCTTCAGTGTCACAAAGATCGCTAGCAACCCACTTGATGTTTACCTTCACCTGCTCAGCAAAGCCACCGGCACGAAGTGCTTCGGTTACTGAAAGGTAGGCATCTGGAAGATCAATGTACTTTCCAACAAGAGCAACATTGACTTCAGTCAATGGTTCATGGACAGCATTTAGGACGCTACTCCATCTAGTCCAATCAACTTCTTTAGCAGTTAACCCTAGGTGGTTGATGATGTATGAATCAAGTCCTTCGTCGTGAACAACGCTAGGGATGTCGTAGATGCTGTTGGCATCTGCTGCGTTGATAACTGCCTTTAGCTCAACGTCACACATCAAAGCAATCTTCTTTTTGATTGCATCACCAATTGGTCTATCACTGCGGCAAACAATTGCATCTGGCTGAATACCAGTTGAGCGAAGGGTTGCAACAGAGTGCTGAGTTGGCTTGGTCTTTAGTTCACCACTTGGTGCGAGGTATGGCACAAGGGATACGTGAACGAAGAAGACTTTGTCTCTTCCAAGTTCATGTCTTACCTGACGTGCTGCTTCAATAAAAGGAAGTGATTCGATGTCACCAACAGTTCCACCGATCTCAGTGATGATTACATCAGGAGCTGGATCTTCAAAAGCTTGAAGACGCATTCTTCTCTTGATCTCATCGGTGATGTGTGGGATGACCTGAACGGTATCGCCTAGGTAGCCACCCGCTCTCTCCTTGCGGATAACTTCGCTATAGATCTGACCGGTTGTAACGTTGGCAGATTGTGAGAGGTTGATGTCTAGGAAACGTTCGTAGTGACCGATATCTAGATCTGTCTCAGCTCCATCATCGGTTACGAATACTTCACCGTGCTGGAAGGGGTTCATGGTGCCTGGGTCAACGTTTAGGTAAGGGTCTAGTTTCTGCATAACAACAGAAAGTCCGCGGGCTCTAAGTAGGTTCCCCAAACTGGCGGCCGTCAGGCCCTTGCCTAGTGAGGAAGCAACCCCACCGGTCACAAATATGTGTCTTGATTTACCAGAATCCATCGCATCAGCCATGGAATTTAACATTAGCAGGTGCTCTGGCAAGCCTCCAACTTTGACTTACTAGACATGCCGAATGGCATTAAAAGTTATCTCTAATTATGAATTCTTGGCGAGCTCTAAAAGCTCAAGGGCTGCAGATTGGGCAGTCTCCGAGTCAGACAATCCAGATAGCATCCTTGCTAGTTCCTCTGCTTTGGCTGATTGATCCAAGACCAAGACATCACTTGCGGTAAACATCGCATCCGAGGTCTTGATAATCGCCAGGTGCTGGTCAGCAAATGCTGCTACCTGGGCCAAGTGGGTCACCACAATCACCTGAGCGTTCTTGGCTAACTTAGCTAAGCGACGGCCAACCTCAATTGCAGCTGCACCACCTACCCCAGCATCCACCTCATCAAAGATAAACGTAGGAGCGCTATCTGATTCAGCAAGGATTACTTCAAGAGCCAACATGATTCTGCTGAGTTCTCCACCAGAAGCTCCCTTACCAATAGGTCTAGGCTCAGCCCCTGCGTAAGACTCAAGTAAGAAACTCACATTGTCTAAACCTGTTGCTGAGAGGGTCTCTGTCGGTTCAATTTCAACATGAAGTTTTGAACCAGACATCGCAAGAGCGACTAACTCACTGGTAACCCTCTCGCCTAATTGCTTGGCTGCAATCTTTCGGCTCTCAGATATCTCTTTAGCAAACCCCTTTGCGCGAGACTCTAAGTCAGCGACTCTAGTGGTTAGTTCTTCAACACGTTCTGTTGAGCTGTCTAGATCTAGAAGTCTGTGACTTGAGCTCTTTTCGTACTCAAGGAGATCTTCAATGGTTGGGCCGAATCTGCGAAGAGCAGATCTAATTTCACTTCTACGAGATTGAATTTCATCAAGGCTCATTGAGCTCTCTGATTCGAGCGATGAGAGATAGCTTGCCAACTCAACCGCTACATCATTCAGGTTCTCAATGACTTCACTCAGCTTTGCTGCAGTTGGCTCTAATGAAGAATCATGGCTTGCCGCGTTCTCAATTGCTTTGCGTGCCTTGCCAACTAAGCCAACTGCATCTACCCCATCAAAAGCATCTGAAAGCAATGCTTCGTGGGCTAAGCCAACTGATGTTCTCAGGTCTTCGGTATGAGTTAGACGCTTAGCTAGATCAGCTAGCTCAACATCTTCATTTGGCTTGATTGCCAACTTAGCCAAGAGTTCAAGAGATTCAGTAAGTTCCTCTATTTGGGCGGCTCTAGTGGAATCACTCTTTAGAACTTCATCCAGTTGGGCTTTAGCGGAACGCCAAGAGTTGAAGCTCTCTAGGTATACAGCAAGTAGTTCTTGATGTTTACCTCCAGCAAACCTATCCAGAGCAACTCTTTGAGCAACTGGAGATTTCAGCCTGATTTGGTCTGATTGACCATGAACAACTACTAAATGCTCTGCTAATTCGTTGAGTAGACCAACTGGAGCTGATCTACCGCCGATTACTGCCTTAGACCTTGAATCATTTCCAACTGTTCTAACCAGTAGAAGTTCTCCGTCTTCAACAAGAGCACCTGCTTCTTCAGCTTTCTGAATCGCAGGGTTATTTGAATTTAGTTTCCAATTGCCTTCAAGAATTGCTTGAGGAGAACCGGCTCGGATCATTCCTGAATCTGCTCTTGCACCTAGTAAAAGACCTAGCGCTGTGAGCACCATAGTTTTACCTGCACCGGTTTCACCGGTTAGCACAGTAAGGCCTGGATGAAAGTTGAGTTTAGCTTCGCTTATGACACCGAGGTCGCGAATAAAAATGTCTTCTATCATTTGTTGCTGCTTTGACTAGCCTTGCTCTGTGTTTTCAGGGCCACGCCAGCCAGTCACAGGAAGAGAAAACTTCTTTACAAGACGGTCGGTGAATGGACCTTGACGAAGTCTTGCCAGTCGAACAGACTTTTGTGATTTTGAAACCTCAACTCTGGCACCAACTGGAAGGTCATGAGTTCTTCGTCCATCGCACCACAGCACACCAGTTCCTGCTGATCGATCTAAAACTTCAACAGCAAGAAGTGACCTTGGGCTAATCACCATAGGTCTAGAGAAAAGAGCATGGGCTGATAGTGGAACCATCAGCATCGCATCCACGCTAGGCCAAACCACTGGTCCACCAGCACTGAATGCATAAGCTGTTGAACCAGTAGGAGTAGCCATGATGATTCCATCGCAACCAAAACTAGATAGAGGCTTCTTATCAATTTCAACAATGACTTCGAGCATCCGCTCAGCAGCACTCTTTTCAACTGTTGCTTCGTTTAGTGCCCAAGTTCTAAAAACTTCTTTTCCATCAACGAGGACGCGAACATCTAGAGTCAATCTCTCTTTGACTATGTAGTCACGATCTACAACTCTGGCTACCGCGTTAGAGAAACCTTCTCTTTCGCTCTCAGCTAGGAAGCCGACGTGCCCTAGGTTGATACCCATCAAAGGTGTCGCTGTTTCTCTAACTACTTCAGCAGCTTTCAAGATTGTTCCATCGCCACCTAGAACCATCACTAGTTCTAAGTCCTTTTCAGGCACAGTGACACCTAATTCAAGGACGTGTGAGAGAAAATCGCTCGGCTGGTTTCTGTTTGTCTGAAACTCTTGAATCTCAGTGATTTGCTCTGAAGTCATTACTGGGCTGAGCTTGGCTGAAACCAATTGTTCAACGGCTTCTTTGGTAGCGGTAACTGCTTCAAGTCGGCCGGTATGGGCGACTAACAGAATGTGTCTAGATTCGCTCATTGTCCCAATCGCCTCCTTGAATTAAGCACGTTCTTTAGCTAGTTCGTCAATTCTGCCAGACCAATCGATGCTGTGGTCAGTCTCCACAGAATTTAGCCAGACCAAGAACTCAACGTTGCCGTGGGTTCCAGGCAATGGAGACTTGATTAGACCTTGGATATTCAAGCCCTGAGCCTTAGCTTCTTCGAGTACCTGTCTTATAGCCGAAGCCCTAAGTCTGTGGTCATTGACTATTCCTGAGGCATCAAGAGACTTCTTCCCTACCTCAAACTGAGGCTTGATCAATAGGACGAAGTTTGCCTTAGGTGCAACCTGAGCCATTTGAGCTAGGACAAGGGTAAGGGAGATAAAACTTAGGTCAGCAACCACCAAAGAGATGGTGTTGTCATTGAGCTTCTGATCAAGTCTTGAACCTAAGACTTTCTGCAGGTTTTCCTGGGTCATATCTCTTGCATTGAAGTTTTCAATGTTGATGACCATGCGGTTTTCAAGCAGAGACTCAGAGAGTTGTGAATGGCCAACATCTAAGGCAATTACCTTTGATGCTCCATAACGCAAGAGAACATCGGTGAACCCACCAGTTGATGCTCCAACGTCTAAACAGATCTTGCCAACTACTTCAATGTCAGTGAATTCTTCAAGAGCAGCTGCAAGCTTGTGTCCTGCTCTTGAGACATAGTCAATGGCTTCAAGAACAACTAACTCGGCTGCCTCTGGAACAGGTTGTGAAGACTTTCTAGCCTCTCGCCCATCGATAAATACTCGACGAGACTCAATCAAACTTGACGCTTGATTTCTAGATCTAGCTAGACCTCGCTCAACTAGAGCAACGTCAAGACGTGTTGAATTCTGATCCAACTTCTTACTCGTTGGATTCGTCAGAAGCGGCGTTTAGTTGAGCTTCAAGTTTTGCCTTTAGTTCAGCAAAAGCTTGAGGTTGCTCATCCAAACTAAGTTCAGCAATTCTTGCTAGCTCAGTCTCGAGTTCATTTAGCCTGTCGTTCATTTATGCCTTCTTTTCGTAGAGTTCACTCTGCACATTCAAAAAGTGAATGTGTTTTCCTGAATTCCAAATAACCATACAAGCCGCTCTGAGTGCTTCTATAGATTGCGGATTACCTTCTGTAACTAAAACTTTATCGCCTAGCAATTCAACACTAGCCTTACCGCAACTCCAGCCTCGCTTAGTCTGCTTAGGCTCTTGGTATTTCTCCAATAGTTCGTCAAGGCTCGCGATGATGTAGGTCGGTCTTTCTTCTGGCTTAGCAGCCAAGACATCTTTACGAGTTGATACACCGGTTAGAACCAGAACACTCTTGATACCCGCTCTATTAGCTCCAAGGATGTCGGTGTCCATGCGATCACCAACAAACACAGGGCTCTCAGGCTTGTAAAGATTGAGTGCAGTTTGAAAAATTGCTGGTTCTGGCTTTCCTGCAACGATTGGAAGTTGACCAACAGCAGTATGCACTGCTCCAACTAGTGTTCCGTTACCTGGTGCTAAACCTTTTTCTTGTGGCAATGTCCAGTCATTGTTTGTAGCAACCCATATAGCTCCGTTTTGAATTGAATAAGAAGCTTCTGCCAAATCTTTCCATGAAACATCTGGAGCGAATCCTTGAACAACAGCAGCAGGATTGTCATCACTGGATAAAACGATTTCAAAACCACCTGATAAAACTCTTGCTCTTAAACCATCGCCACCAACAACTAAAACTTTTGCTCCTGGTGACAACTTTGTTTGCAAAAGTTCAACTGCAGTTTGTCCCGAAGAGATTATGTCTTCAGGTTTCGCTTGCAAACCAAGGTCTAAAAGTTGCTGAACGATTGTTTCAGGTTTTCTTGATGAGTTATTTGTCACGTATCCAACAGGTATGCCATTAGCTGCAACAGTGTTTAGAGTTTCGACAGCATTTTTAATTGCAACAGTGCCTTCGTAAACTACGCCATCAAGATCTGCCAGTAACAAATCATGTTCGCCCCAAATTTTATTAGCGACCACGACCAGGTCCTCGGCTCCTACCCTTAGGTGGACCGCCAAATCCTTTTCCACCACCGCGAGGTCCGCCGCCGCCAGCTGGTGGTCCGCTACTTCTCGGCCCTGAATTGAATGGTGGACGCTTTGGCTTATCTCCAGAGCTACCTGGAGCATCTCTATTTGGGCGATCTGGCTTAAATGAGGAATCCCGAGACGCCCTGGTACCGTGTTCATGCTGGGATTTTGAGTGACGGTCCAGTTTTGACGCCTCGGGAATCTCAATCTCCTCAATTACTGAGAAGACCTCGTTCTCGGGGTTTTTATTCCCGAGGAAGTGAAGCTCTGCGCGATCTGCAAGATCGAACCACTTCTTTGCTTCACTTTCTCTGTTCCCAATTATAAGGGTTTCTGCATAAGCACGGAAGAGGTTTGTGGAAAACTCAAAAACTTTTGTTGGATCTAGCTCAGGTATCTCAAGTTCAGCCAAAGCCAGGTCATTTTGACCTAAATCCAGCCTTGCTCCAGACATCACGATGGCTAGATTAACCCGTACGGAGGCAGGAAGTGACTTCCTGTCCACAGAACGACCTAGTTCTAGAGCCTTTTCAGGTCTACCCAAGCCTCTTTCTGAATCAACCATGATTGGAAGCTGGTCATTAGAGCCAGACAGACGTCTGTAGGTAGTCAATTCACGGATGGCAAGGCCATAGTCCCCCACCTGATAGGCAGTAACACCTAAGGTCTCACGAACAATAGCAATACGACCAGCTCGTTTAGCTGCTGCTAGAGCATGCTTGTGAGCTAGTTCTGGGTCTTGGTCATGCAAAAGGCTGACCATGGCCAGGTGTCTTGCTGTCATCTCTGCATTTTCAGCAGTCAAAGTCTTTAGTTGAACCCTGATACCAAGTTCCAGGTCCTGATCAGTGATTTCATCAGGAATCATTGGAGACTTAGCAGCATGTTCATCTCTAGGAGTTGCAACACGAGTCTGCCAGTCAGGGCGTGACTCACGACCACCACTTCGGAGCTCTGCTCCTGCTGGTTTACGTCTATCATCGCCGCCTGCGCTTCTGCGGTCTTTTGGTGCTGGCTTATCGTTCATCATGTCTCCTATAAACATTAAAACATGTCTGTTAAACAAAAAATGGCCACCTTGAATCCAAGGTGGCCATTTTTCTAAATTAAGTCCGGCGGTGACCTACTCTCCCACAAGGTCCCCCTTGCAGTACCATCGGCGCAGAGAGTCTTAGCTTCCGGGTTCGGAATGTAACCGGGCGTTTCCCTCTCGCTATGGCCGCCGAAACACTATTGAGTTATGTGAATCGTTGACACACAGTGAAGTGTGATCTTTAGATTCCCGAACATATCTCGGGAACCACATAGTGGACGCGAACAAAAAAATTGTGTCAAGTTATTGGCTTATTAGTATTGGTCAGCTCCATGAGTCTTTAGTCCTCACTTCCACATCCAACCTATCAACGCAGTAGTCTACTGCGAGCCTCTCGACCGAAGTCATGGAAATCTCATCTTGAAGCAAGCTTCCCGCTTAGATGCTTTCAGCGGTTATCTTTCCCCAACGTAGCTAATCAGCGGTGCTCCTGGCGGAACAACTGACACACCAGAGGTTAGTCCATCCCGGTCCTCTCGTACTAGGGATAGGTCTTCTCAAATTTCCTGCGCGCGCAGAGGATAGAGACCGAACTGTCTCACGACGTTCTAAACCCAGCTCGCGTGCCGCTTTAATGGGCGAACAGCCCAACCCTTGGGACCTACTCCAGCCCCAGGATGCGACGAGCCGACATCGAGGTGCCAAACCATGC